>DPKT01000103.1 GCA_003542385.1 Desulfomicrobium sp. | reverse complement strand
CGATTTCGGCGTCCTTGGCGGCCAGAGCCTTGGTCAGCTCATCGATCTTGGCGGCCTTGGCGTTGATCTGGCCCTTGTAATCGGCCAGCTTGGCGAACACTTCGTCCACTTCGGTCTTGGCCTTGACGGGCATGGGGGCCACGGAGACGGACTGACCCAGTTCGACCACCTGTCCCTTGGACATCTTGGTCAGCTCGGGGTGCTGCTCGTAAATCCAGGCCTTGGCCAGGGCGGCGGCGAAAGGCACGGAATCGGCATCCAGGTCCTTCTGGGTCAGGTAGCCAAGCATCTCGGCCACATTGGCGCTGCCGTCACCCTTCAGATAGGCCACAAACGTATCCATGGGAAAAATCTTGCGAGCTTCAGACATGGTGTCCTCCTTTAATTAAATAACAAAGATTTTATCGTCTTCGATGAGCTTTTCGCCGATGGGCAAACGACCTACGTACCGGGCGTAAATGAGCGCCGTGGTACGGTACACCAAGTGCCCCAGCTTGGACCAGGGCAGGTACCCGATAAGCATGAAGATGCTGACCAGGTGCACGTAATAGGTGAAGAAGGCCAGGGGGGCCACACCGGCCAGTCGGAACACTTCCGAACCGATGCCGGTCAGGGTCACGACCCAGATCACGCCGAGCAGATACCAGTCATAGTAGTTAGACCGGGATTTCGCGGTGTCCGCGTTGAGGCGGCGGCGGGTCAGCAGGGTCAGGCCGGTCACCAGCAGGACGGCGCCCACGTTGGCCAGGATCTTGACCGGGCTCCACAGGGGCATGGGCGTATGCCCGAGAGGCGCGATGAAGTGCACGACCTTGCCGCCCCAGTGGCTCACCGCCACGATGGTGGTTACGATGGCGCACGCCACGAAGCCGTAAAACAGGATCTGGTGGCCCTTGACGCGCTCTTCGTCGGCCGGGCTGTCCACGCAGTTCTTGAACCTGGAGTGCTGCAGGATGTCGTACTTGACGGTGTCGATGATGGCTTCCTTCAGGCTCGGCTTCTTGTAGCCGAGAACAAAGGTCTGCCCCACCGTCGCCTTGAAGCCGTCGATCATGTTCTTGATGCCCATGCCGAAGCACAGACACACGCACAGGAACAGGAGCACGAACACCGGGTCGATGGTGAAGTCACCGGGGAAGAGGTTCCCGTAGACGATCTTGCCGTCTTCGGTCAGCGGGAAGAAGGTCCCGAGCATGGCGGCCCGGATCATCCAGATGATGGCGAAGAGGGCGGCCGGAATGCCTGCCAGGATGGGCAGGTGCTTGGGCGAACTCATCCACGTGCCGATGATGGTCGGGGCGACGACCTTGCGGTACGCCATGTTGCGCAGGGCCGACATGAGATCGCCCGGCTTGGCGCCGCGGGGGCACAGCTCGGAGCAGTTGCCGCAGTTGTGGCACAGCCAGATGTCGATGTCGTTGACGAGCTTGTCCTTGAGACCCCACTGCGCCCAGACCATTTCCTTGCGAGGATACGGGTTGTCGGCGGGAGACATGGGGCATGTGACAGAGCAGGTCGCGCACTGGTAGCACTTCTTGAGGTCCGCACCACCCACCTCCTGCAGTTCCTTGACGAACTGCAGATTAGGCTCGATTTTCACAGTTTTGGACATACATGCTCCTCCTAGTATCCCTTGAACGGGTTGGGGCCGAGCTTGGTGATCGCATCGACGAACTCGTCGATCATGCCGGGCACCTTGTCGTATTCATCGATGGCCACCTGCATCTGCTGCACCCGTTCGGTTTCGATGCCGAGTTTGCCCAGGGTCTCGCCGATGTTGGCCATGCGGCGGTTGCACAGCTCGGAACCCTTGACGAAGTGGCACTGGTAGTCTTCGCCGTACTTGCAACCCAGAAGCAGACATCCGTCCGTTCCCTTGGACATGGCGTCGGCGATCCAGATGGTGTTCACGGAGCCGAGACAGCGGACCGGGACGATGCGGACGTACGGACTCCACTTCTTGCCGCGCAGGGCGGCCATGTCGAGGGCCGGGTAGGCGTCGTTCTCGCAGGCCAGGATGAGCATGCGCGGACCGCCCACGGCCATATCGTCAGGCACTTCGACCTGCTTGATGGCGGAACCGATCTGGTCGACGTTGTAGTTGTCGAAGAAGATGACGCGTTCCGGGCAGGCGCCCATGCACGTGCCGCAGCGGCGGCAGCGCGAGGTGTTGGGCATCGGGTTGCCCTTCTCATCCTCGTCCAGGGCGCCGAAGGGGCATTCCTCGGTGCAGCGCTTGCACTGCGTGCAGCGCACGAGGTTGAACCTGGGGTAGGACAGGTCGCCCGAGCGGGGATGGACGGCCATGCCGCGGTTGGCGGACTCGAGGCACTGGATGGCCTTGAGGGCCGCGCCGGCCGCGTCGGTCTCGGTCGTGGACAGGGTCATGGGCTGGCGCACGGTGCCGGCGGCATAGATGCCGGTGCGGCGGGTTTCGTACGGGAAGCAGATGTAGTTGGAGTCGGCGTAGCCGCTGAAGAGCTCCAGATCGGGCATGGCCGGACCCTGGCGGTATTTCAGCTTGAGGATCGGGTCCAGGGCCGTGGTCGGCACCAGGGCCGTGGGCAGGACGAGCATGTCCACCTCGACCTCGATCTTGGAGCCCAGCAGCGTATCCTCCAGGACCACGACGATGTCGCCGTCGCCGCCGTCACGCACGTCGCTGATGACGCCCTTGGTCATCATGACGCTCGGGTCGTTCTGGGCGGCCTTGTAGTAGAGCTCGTTGATGCCGGGCACCATCATGTGCTCGTAGACGACCATGCCCACGCCGCCGGGAATGAACTCGCGCACGTAGTTGGCCTGCTTGAGGGCCGTGATGGAGGTCAGCTCGGAGCTGTAGTAGAGGTGCTTGCAGGTGTCCTGCTTGCTGAAGTTGGTCTTGGGAGCGTCGTCGGCTTCCTTGTTGGCAGCCGCGGCCAGGGCCGCAGCCTTGGCTTCGGTCTCCTTGGCCTCCTGCGGGACGAGCTTGTCGCCGACGCCGAGCAGGAACATGACCTTCTGGGGCTTGGCGCCGTCGCTCTTGCGCACGATGGCTCCGGCCTTGGCCATGGCCTCGAATTCGCGCGAGGTCACGACGTTCTTCAGCTTGCCGTAGCCCAGGGGCTTCAGCACAGCCGTATCCTGCGGGACCCAGCCAGTGGCCAGGACCACGGAACCGCACGGAATGACGCGCTCTTCGCCGCCGACGGACACCGTGGCCTCGTAGTTGCCCGGGGCGCCGGCGATGCTCACGACTTCGCTCGAGAGCAGGACTTCGATCTTGTCGTTGCCGGTCACTTCGGCGATCTTCTTCTCCACTCCCGTGGGGTGAGCCGCGTCGTAGGGGTAGGAAAGGGGGATGGTCTTGTACATGGTCGCGGCGGCGCCGCCCAGCACATCCTTCTTTTCAACCAGCGTGACGTCGTAGCCGACTGCGGCCACGTTCTTGGCCGCGGTCAGGCCGGCCCAGCCGCCGCCGATGACCAGTACGCGCTTGACGACCTCGACCGAGTCCCCGGCGGGGATGTTGGCCTTCTGCAGCTTGACCACGCCCATGTTCACATAGTCGTTGGCCATCTTGTGCAGCAGCTCAGGCGTCTGTCCGGGCAGGACCTTCTCGCCGCTGGGGTCGGAGTAGCAGAGCACGCACTGCTCGCGCAGGTTGACGCGCTCGACCAGGACGCCCTCGCCGAACTTGTAGAAGTCCCACTCGACGCGCGGCGACGTGCCGCAGATGCAGACGGCTTCGATCAGTCCGGCGTCGATGTCCTTCTGGATCATCAAGCGGCCTTCGTCGCTCGCCAGGCGGGGATGGGTCTTGACCACCGGACAGAGATCGCTCCATTTCTTCTGCACGCCTTCGCAGAGCTTCTGGATGTCCAGCACTCCGCCAAGGCTCGATTCGTCAAAGTATACACCAATCTTGTCGGCCATGTCCTACCTCCCTCTCACCGTCTGGATCGCTTTCATCGCTGCCCCGGTGGCAGACTGGGCCGACTTCATCACGTCCAGAGGTTGTTTGGCACAGCCAGCGGCGAAAATTCCCTTTTCCTCCCCGCCGATGATGAACCCTTCGGAGTCAACCGGGACATCGATGGGCAGGGAAGCGCCGGCCAGGCTGGGCTGCATTCCTGTGGCCAGAACCACGAGATCGAAACGTTCGACGGACTTGCTGCCGGACACCGCGTCTTCCACGGTCACCCACACATCGTCGCCCGCCTTGTCCTGCTCGACGGCAGCAACTTTGCCCTTGACGGCAAAGGTCTTCTCGTCGGCCAGCACCTTCTTGGCAAAATTATCGTAACGGCCAGGAGTACGCAGATCGATGTAGAAGATCGTGACTTCGGCGTCCGGGTACTGCTCACGGACATACTGCGCCTGCTTCAGGGATGCTGCGCAGCAGATGTAGGAGCAGTAGTGCAGATGGTTCTCGTCGCGGGAACCGGCGCACTGCACGAAGGCGATTTTCTTGGGCTTGCGGCCGTCGGAGGGACGCACGATCTTGCCGTTGGTCGGACCGTAGGGCGAAGCCAGGCGCTCCATCTGCATGTTGGAAATGCAGTTCTTGACCTGTCCGGCGCCGAGGTTGGTCAGCTTGGTGACATCGTACGGCTTCCAGCCCGTGGCGATGACGATGGAACCGACGTTCAGCGTGACCGTCTTTTCCTCTTCGTTCAGGTCGAAGTAGTCGCACTTCTTGACCTTGGCCTTGTCGGCATCGCTCATCCCGGCCTTGTCGACGACGTAGCGCTGCGGGAAGGCGAACGGGGCGTCCATGTAAACGGGCTTGCGCGTGGCAAGTCCAAATTCGAAGTCGTTGACCACTTCCGAGTCGAGCGAGCTGCACAGATCGGAAAGATCGGGACTGCTGGGGCCAGCGTAGCGCGGCTTGATGCGGACGGTAACATCGTAGTTGCCGACCCCGCCTTCCACCTTGGTGACTTCAGCCAAGGTGAAAAACTTCACTTTGGGGTTGTTCTTGATTCGCTGATACTGGATTTCCAGGCCGCACGACGGTGGGCAGAGCTTCGGAAAATACTTGTTCAGCTGCATAACGCGTCCACCCAGAAATGGGGTCTTCTCTATGATGAAGACCTCATGACCGATCTCTGCGGCCTCAAGGGCGGCGGTGAGTCCTGCAAAACCACCACCTATGACAAGTATGCTGTTGCTAGCCATTAGATTCCTCCCAGAACACACATGTTGAAGGCCATAAAAATGAATAGAATGGCCCAAGCATGATCTATAACTACCAGAGGTTACAGATCATGCATAGACCATTCTATATCCTGATACAGAAAAAAGGCTGCGGGTTGGACCCGCAGCCTTTTGGCCCATAAACTAGTCAGGGATGATCTGGTAGTAGTGTCTCTTGAAGATCTCGGTTTCACCAGTGGCCGGGTTGAACTTGGAGTTAACAAAGCACTTCCACTTGGCATCGTCCAGACCCATGAAGTCGGCACGATAGTAGAAACCGGGGTAACGGCTTTCCTGACGGAACCGGATGTGCTGCATGTGCAGACGGACGGTCCACAGTCTGTGGTACTGTTCCCAGCAGCGGAGCAGCTCGTGCAGGTCACGGGCGGCCAGCTTCTGGGAATCTTCTTCCAGCATGTCGAGCAGGGCGAAGCCGGTGTCGAGCAGTCTGTCGGAAGTGGTGTACAGGGTGGCAACACCGCCGCCGTACTCATCGGTGGCCTTGATCAGGCGCATCATGAAGTTGTTCGGGGTGATGTAGTTCGGGTTGACGACCGGATCGGTGGACGCGCCCTTGAACTGCTCGTAGGTGTACCAGGGCTGATAGATTTCCTTCTTCAGCTGGTCGGCGGAGACGTTCAGCGTGGGGGTGAAGTCCTTGTGATCCACGCAGTAGCGCACCATCTGCTTGCCGACGATGCGGCCTTCAGCGTGCGAACCGGAGGAGAACTTGTGACCGGAAGCGCCGACGCCGTCAGCGCAGGTGAACAGACCGTTGACCGTGGTCATGCGGTTGTAGACCTTGCCGTTGGCGGCCTTGACCTTGTATTCCTCGGGAACCCAAGGCTCGTTCGGGCCGGAAACCCAGATGCCGCAGCAGCCGGAGTGGGAGCCGAGCAGGTAGGGTTCGGTGGGCATGATCTCGGAGCCGCGTTCTTCGGGCTTGATGTTCATGGCGGCCCACAGGTTGGCCTGGCCGACGCACATGTCGAGGAAGTCTTCCCAAGCTTCGGACTCAAGGTGCTTCTGCTCGGACTTGGACAGGGTGGCGAAGGTGGTCTGCAGGGCAGTGGCGGTGTCCATGTAGATGGGGCCGCGACCTTCGCGCATTTCGCGCAGCATCATGTGGTTACGCAGACAGGTCGGGATGACGTGACCCTTGGCGTAGCCGCGATCCTCGTAGGGCTTCAGCATGGCGCGGTTGGTGACGCAGTAGTCTTCACCCTTGGCGTTGGTGGCTTTGGCCTTGAACAGCAGGAACCAAGCGCCGACCGGGCCGTAACCGTCCTTGAAGCGGGCGGGGACGAAGCGGTTTTCCATCATGGTCATTTCGGCGCCGACCTGAGCACACATGGTGTAGGTGGAACCGGCGTTCCAAACGGGGTACCAGGCGCGGCCGAGGCCTTCACCGGTGGAGCGGGGGCGGTACACGTTGACGGCGCCGCCGCAGGCCACGGACATGGTCTTGGCCTTGATGATGTACACCTTGTTCTCGCGGACGGAGAAGCCCACGGCGCCGGCGATCTGGTTCGGAACCTTGGCGTCGAGGAGCAGCTTCACGATGAACAGGCGTTCGATGTAGCGGTCGGAACCCAGGGCGTTCTTGGCGGCTTCAGCAACGATGACCTTGTAGGACTCACCGTTGATCATGATCTGCCAGCGGCCGGAACGGACAGGGGCGTCACCCTTGCGCAGGGCCAGGCCTTCCTTCTTGGCCTGGGCGCCGTCCAGGTTCTTGCCGTCCTTCTTGATCCAGCAGGGCAGGCCCCACTCTTCGAACAGATGGACGGAATCGTCGACGTGGCGGCCCAGGTCGAAGATCAGGTCTTCGCGGACCAGGCCCATGAGGTCGGTGCGGACCATGCGGACGTAGTCGTCGGACTGGTTTTCGCCGATGTAGGTGTTGATGGCGGACAGACCCTGGGCAACCGCGCCGCCGCGGTCGATGGCGGCCTTGTCGACCAGCAGGATCTTCACACCGAGGGGGTCGCCCCAGCGAACGGCTTCGAAAGCCGTGCCGCAGTTACCCATACCACCACCGACCATGAGAATGTCGGTGTCGAGTTCAACAACTTCCGGCTCAGCAAGGGCCAGGCCCTTGATCGTATCTTTAACAGGAATCTGAGGCATGTGTTCCTCCTGAAATTTCTTGCGTTACAAAGCCCAGAATTAGGCGACGGCGGACTTGAAGGTGACCTTCAGGTCGGCTTCACCAACTTCGATCTTCTTGCCAAGGGCCTCTTTCGGGGCGGCCAGGGCAGTCTCGGTGAACAGCAGTTCGCTTTCCAGATCGCCGGGCTCGGGCTTGCCATCGAAAGGCTTGATGGAACCTTCAACGGTGGTGCGGATGGGGAACTTGAAGCGCTTCACTTCGCCATTGCGGAACTGGACGGTCCACATGATGTCTTCGGCGCCGCGGAGCGGGATACAGGTGCCACCCATGGGAGCGAAGTCGGCGTAGGGGCGGGCAGTGATCGCGCCCTGGGGGCAGATCTTGACGCAGGAGTAACATTCCCAGCAAGCGGCCGGCTCCTGGTTGTAAGCCTTCATCTCGACGGGGTCCAGGATCATCAGGTCGTTAGGACAGATGTACATGCAGGCAGTCTTCTCACCGCCCTTGCATCCATCACACTTTGCTGGATCAACAAAGGTTGGCATAATTCCTCCGAATAAAGAGTTAAAAACTACTTAGCCACAGGCCCGAACAAAATTACCCAAGCAATTCGCTTGTGAATCTTTTATCAAAGCGCGTATGCCGTGTCAAGCGGCCCGGCGGCATATCATGACCGCCTCAAGCCGTGCCCCACATGGCAAAACGGGAGGCGGGGGGGTCCCCCGGCCTCCCGATGATCATCGAAACTACATCTTGGTCGCAGCAGCGTGGCTCTGCATCTTGATCTCGACCTTCTCGGTCAGAGAGGAGTAGTATTCGCGCAGGATGTCCAGGACTTCGTCGCGGCCGAAGTGGTCGGCGACGGGGGCGCCTTCGGACAGGGCCTTGCGCAGCTTGGTGCCGGACAGGACAACGCGGTCTTCCTTGCCGTGGGGGCAGGTGCGCAGGGAGGCCATGCCGTCACACTTGTAGCAGTAGAAGGTCCAGTCGATCTTCATGGGCTGGGTGACCAGATCCTTGCCGGCGCCCAGGTTCTTGGGAATGCGGTCGAAGATTTCCTGGGCTTCGAACAGGCCGTAGAAGTCGCCGACACCGGCGTGGTCACGGCCGATCAGCATGTCGGAAACGCCGTAGTTCTGGCGGAAGGTGGCGTGCAGCAGGCCTTCGCGGGGACCGGCGTAACGCATGTCGAGGGGGTAGCCGCCCTGCACGACGTTGGCCTTCACGAAGTACTTGTCGATGAGGGTGTCGATGCACTTGATGCGCACTTCGGCCGGGATGTCGCCGGGCTTCAGGTTGCCGACCAGGGAGTGGATGAACACGCCGTCACAGACTTCCACGGCGATCTTGGCCAGGAACTCGTGGGAGCGGTGCATGGGGTTGCGCAGCTGCAGAGCGGCGACCTTGCTCCAGCCCTTTTCTTCGAAGGTCTTGCGAGCTTCGGCCGGGGTCATGTAGCAGCCGGGGAATCTGTCGCGGTAGTCGCCTTCGGACAGGACTTTGACCGGACCGGCGACGTTGTACTTCTTCTGAGCCATGACCATCTGCACGCCGGGGTGATCCTTCGGGGCGATTTCCCAGAACTTGTCGTCAGCGGACTCTTCGCCCTGGCCCTTGTAGACCTTCTCACATTCCCACTTCTTGTCGGCTTCGGTCATTTCGTACACTTCGGTGACCTTCATGGTCGCCATGTACACGCCCTTCTTGGGGTCGAACAGGGCGATCTCTTCACCGACCTTCACTTCCTCGTCCATGTCCAGGGTCACGGGCACGGGCCAGAAGGTGTCGTCGGCCAGCGTGAAGTTTTCACAAACGGACTTCCAATCGGCCTTGGACATGAAGCCGTTCAGCGGGCTGAACCCGCCGATGCCCATCATGATCAGGTCGCCCTTGGCGCGGGGGCTGATGTCGATCTTCTTCAGACCTTCGGCCTTCTTCTGCTCGGCAGCGAGTTCAGCGCCCTGAAGCAGACAGCAAACCAAACCTTTTCCACCATGCGGGGGTACGAGAGCCATAATGCGGATCCTCCTAAATATAGTTTGTTATTATCTTCACAAATAACAGGTCGGAGACCCCTATTTGCTTCGGCTCGGCAAACTTGTCAACCTTTTTGTGATTTTTTTATCAACCTCCCTCCAACCGGCCATGAAACATCGCACTCTTCGAAGCGATCAATCATAAACCCATCTATTCCAGCATATTACGATCTTTTGTGTCAACAAACCCTTGCAATCCGTACTTTCTTATTGTTAAACAACACTATTGTTCCCTGAGTAATCGAAGCGTTCATCCAGCAATGAACCAGCAACACCCTAGCCCCGAAGCGAATCGAATGGCCGAAAAACACACGACCCTCTCTCTCACCCAGGAACTGGCGCAGCTCGACGAGCGCCTCGTCTCCCTCATCGCCGCGCGCACCAACCTGCTGTCACGGGCGGCGGCGTCCCGCCGCGCAAAAAACCTGGGCATCACCGACCCGAATCAGGAAAAGGTCCTGTGGCAGGTCTGGAGGGATTCGTCCAAGGGCGACAACCTCGAGCCCCAGATCCTCAAGAAGATCTTCCACCTGACCAACAACCTCTCCTACGCCCGCGTCGAGAAGAACACCTCCAACGACAAGCCTCTGTGCCTCTACCCCAGGCGCAAACCCGTCAACATAGACCTGTCGGCCCCGCGCGACCAGATCCTGCGCAGCATGATGTTCTTTCTCGGCGCCACGAACCCCGCGCCCCTGACGGTGGCCCCGTTCCAGGGCAACGACATCTCGCTCGAGCTCATCAACGCCCTGAACCTCTGCGGCTTCAACCTGACCTTCCAGAACCGCGAGTGCTCGACGCAGCCGGTCTCGTCCTGGTCCCTCGACAACAAGATCATCTACGCCGGCCAGAGCAAGTTCCATTTCTATCTTTTGCTCTGCCTCGCGCTGGGCCAGGTGACCCGGGCCAAGTTCACCGGCTCGACCAAGCTGAAGATTCACGACGTCAGACCCGTCCAGGATCTGCTGCCCAAGCTCGGCGCCCGCCTGACCATCGTCGAACCGCACAGCAACGGCGTTCCCGTGCGAGTGGAATCAAGCGGCCAGCTGCCCGACAGCATCTTCATTCCCGAAGGCATATCCAGAAAGTTCATCCTCGCCCTGGCCGTGGCAGCCACCACCTTCAAATCCGGCCTGACGATCCGCCTGCACGAGTCCTATGTCGGCAGCAAGCTGCTGCGCAAGGGCCTCGTCTTCCTGCAGCAGTACATTCCGGAACTGCAGTACGAGGGGACCGGCATCATCATCCCGCCCGCGCCGATGAACCTCAACCTCTCCTCCGTCGACATCCCGGTGGACCCGCTCATGAGCCTGCACCTGCTCGCGCTGCCGTTCTTCGTGGACGGCAACGTGGTGCTGCACGGCAAGTGGCCGGAGTACGTGCCGCACCTGCAGGACATCATGGACATCCTTCACGAGTTCGGCCTGCGCATCAACGTCGGCGCAGACCAGATCTCCTCGCGCATGGGCAACAGGCCCAAGCAGCTTTCCATTGATCTTACATACTGCCAAGAGTACCTGCCCCTTGTCCTGGCCATGGCCATGGGCCTTCGCGGCAAGTGCGCCATCACCCTGGACACCTCCCGCGAGGATGTCGAGCACGCCCAAGACATGCTCGAGAACCTCGGCGCAGGGTACTCCATCGAGCCCGGACTCCTGCAGGTCGGAATCCCGGCGGCGGCGCAGGCGAACAAGAAAAGCGGCGAGTCGCCCTGGCAGAGCCCCGGCCCCTACTGGACCCTCGCGGGCGCGCTCATCTCCTTTACCCATCCCGGGCTGTGCATGAGCAACGCCGACAACATCACCTCCGCATGGCCCTGGTTCTGGAAGATCTTCATGAACCTCCCGGACCCCCAGAACTTCATCAACCCGCCGCGCAGCGAAGAAAAGGAAGACGAAACCCGCGATGACAAGCCCAAGCGCAAACGCATCAGAATCTCCACAGACTGAGAGCATCGAGCGGGACATCGACCGCATCCGGACTGAGCAGGCCGCCATCCAGACCCGGGTTCGGGATCTGCTGCAGCGCGAGGACCCGGCCAACGGCGTCGTCTTTCACGACGAAATCTTCCGGCTGCAGCAGGACAAGCTGCGCATGGACACGGAAATCCAGTTCCTGCAGGTCAAGCTGCGACGGCTCACATCCACCTGGTGAACCAGACACTACAGGCTCCCGGCTTCGGCTGGGAGCCTTTTTTCAAATACACGTCTTTCCCGTGAAGGAGCATCCATGAAACAGAACCTGACCCAGAAGATCATCGCGGCGCACCTCGTCGAAGGCGACATGACGCCCGGCAGGGAAGTGGCCATCAGGATAGACCAGACCCTGACCCAGGACGCCACCGGCACCATGGCCTACCTGCAGTGGGAAGCCATCGGACTGCCCAGGGTCAAGACCGAGCTGTCCGTCAGCTACGTCGACCACAACACCCTGCAGATGGGCTTCCGCAACCCCGACGACCACCGCTACCTGCGCAGCGTCGCGGCCAAGTACGGCATCGTCTTCTCGCCTCCCGGCACGGGCATCTGCCACCAGCTGCACCTGGAGAACTTCGCCGTCCCGGGCAAGACCCTCATCGGCTCCGACTCCCACACCCCCACGGCCGGCGGCATTGGCAGCCTGGCCATGGGCGCCGGCGGACTGTCCGTGGCTCTGGCCATGGCCGGTGAGCCATATACCATTACTATGCCCAAGGTCTTCAAGATCCGGCTGGAAGGTGAGCTGACCGGGCACGCCTCGGCCAAGGACGTCATCCTGCACCTGCTGGGCGTCCTGACCGTCAAGGGCGGCGTCGGCGCGGTCATGGAGTACTGCGGTCCCGGCGTGGCCACTTTGAGTGTGCCCGAACGCGCGACCATCACCAACATGGGCGCGGAGCTTGGCGCCACGACGTCCGTCTTCCCCAGCGACGAGCAGACCCGCGCCTTCCTGGCCCTCATGGGCCGCGAGGCGGATTTCTCGCCCCTGGCCGCCGATGAAGGCGCCGAGTACGACCGCGAGATCGTCATCGACCTGAGCGCGCTTGCCCCCCTGGCTGCCCGCCCGCACATGCCCGACCTGGTCGTGCCCGTGGCCGAACTCGACGGCCTGACCGTGGACCAGGTGGCCATAGGCTCCTGCACCAACTCGTCCTACTCCGACCTGCAGGCCGTGGCCCAGGTCCTGGACGGCGAACACATCGCGCCGAACACGGACCTCCTGCTCTCGCCGGGCTCCAAGCAGGTCCTCAAGATGCTCATGGCCGAAGGGCTCCTGGACAAGATCCTCGACGCCGGCGGCCGGCTCCTGGAGTGCTCCTGCGGCCCGTGCATCGGCATGGGCGGCTCGCCGGTGTCCGCGGGCGTGAGCGTGCGCACCTTCAACCGCAACTTCGAGGGCCGCAGCGGCACCCAGGACGCCAAGGTCTATCTGGTGAGCCCCCAGACCGCGGCCAACGTGGCCCTGCGCGGCAAGTTCAGCAAGCCCTCCACCTGGGGCAAGGCCCCGCGCAAGCCGGTGCTGCCCAAGAAGACCCCGAGCCTCAAGAAGCTCTTCGTGTTCCCGCCCAAGGACGGCTCCAAGGTGGAGATCCTGCGGGGGCCGAACATCGCGCCGCTGTCCAAGTTCGCGGCCCTGCCCGGGAGCATCAAGGCCCAGGTGGCCCTCAAGGTCGGCGACGACATCACCACGGACCACATCCTGCCCGCGGGCGCCCAGATCACGGCCTTGCGCTCGAACATCCCGGCCATCAGCGAGTACGTCTTCAGCCGGGTGGACGCGGACTTCGTGGCCCGGATCAAGAAGCTCGGCGGCGGCGTGATCCTGGGCGGCGAGAACTACGGCCAGGGCTCCAGCCGCGAGCACGCGGCCCTGGGCCCCCGGCACCTGGGCGTGGCCGCGGTCATCGTCAAGTCCCTGGCCCGCATCCACCGCGCCAACCTGGTGAACTTCGGCATCCTGCCCCTGCTGCTCAAGGACAAGGCCGACTACGAGGCCCTGGCCCTGGGCGAAAGCCTGACCATCCCGGCCGGGAAACTGACCCCCGGCGGAACCATCGAGATCGTCACCGGCTCGGGCAGGCGCGTCGCGGTCACAAATGATTTGACGGCCAAGGAACTGGGTATTATCCAGGCTGGCGGACTGCTCAACGCCGTCCGCTCCCGCTCCTGACCGGAGCCCAAGCCGTCCCCGGGGAGACTCCCATGCTCGACATCATGCGCCAACACGCCTCCGGATGGGTGATCAAAGTCCTGTTCGGAATCATCATCATCGTGTTCATCTTCTTCTTCGGCGCGGGCACCCTGCGCGAGAAGGGCGATCCGGTCATCGCCTACGTGGACGAGAAGCCCATCCTGGTGCGCGACTTCACCCTGGCCTACCAGCGGAGCACCGAAAACCTCCGCCGCCAGAACCCGGACGCCTCCCCGGAGAGCCTCCAGAATCCCCTGCGCAAGCAGCAGATCCTGTCCCAGATGATCAACTCCCGGCTCCTCCTGGACGCCGCCGCGGGCCTGGGCCTCATCGCCAGCACCAACGAGCTGCGGGCGACCATCTCGCGCATGGAGGCCTTCCAGAACGAGGCCGGGATCTTCGACTCCGAGATCTACCGCCAGATCCTGGCCCAGAACCACATGACCCCGGCGGAGTTCGAGCAGAACCTGCGCGACAACCTCCTGGTGGAGAAGGTCCGGGCCTACATCTCCATGCCCGCCCGGGCCGACGAGTCCCAGGCCAAGGGCCTGTTCCTCTGGGCCCGCGAGCAGGCCAAGGTGGAATACCTGCTCTTCCCCCAGGCCGAGTTCCTGGCCCAGGCCCAGGTGAGCGACAAGCAGGTGAACGAGTTCTACGAGCAGAACAAGGACAAGTTCCAGCGCCCGGCCCAGGCCGCCTTCCGCTACCTGGCCTTCACGCCCAAGGCCCTGGCCCCGTACCAGAACGTTTCCGACGCCGACGTGCGCGCCGCCTTTGATTCCAACCGGGCCGCCTACACCCGGCCCGAGGAGATCCGCGCCCGGCACATCCTGCTCACCGTGGACCCGGCCGCGGGCCCGGCCGAGGCCGAGAAGGCCGAGGCCTCCATCCGCGCCCTGGCCGCCAAGCTCAAGTCCGGCAGCGACTTCGCGGACCTGGCCCGGCGCTACTCCCAGGACACCAGCGCCGAGAACGGCGGGGACCTGGGCTGGTTCGGACGCGGGGTCATGGTCAAGAGCTTCGAGGACGCGGCCTTTGCCCTGAAGAAGGGCGAGGTCTCCGACCCGGTGCGCTCGGAGTTCGGCTGGCACCTCATCCAGCTGGTGGACCGCCGCGAGCCCGGGGCCATGACCTTCGAGGAGGTCCGCGACCAGATCCGCGACCAGATCGCCGAGGAGCGCGCCTCGGAAAAGACCTCCGACCTTCTGGACGAGGCCCTGGACCAGATGGCCGCGGGCGTGGACATCGCCAAGATCGCCGAGCAGGCCGGACTGTCGCTCACCGTGAGCCCGCTCCTGACCCAGGACGGGCTGGTGCAGCTCTTCGCCATGACCCCGGAGGCGGCCCAGGCCCTGTTCCTCCTGGCCCCCGGCGCCAGCACCAAGACCCCGCTGGCCATCGAGGGCGGCTACCTCCTGGCCGAAAAGGTCCAGGACGTGCCCGAGGCCCTGCTGCCTCTGCCCGAGGTCCAGGCCCAGATCGTCCAGGCCCTCAAGCGCCAGGAGGCCCATCGCCTGGCCGGGGAAAAGGCCGCCCAGGCGGGCAACCGGGCCATGGTCAAGGTGCCCGAGCCCCGGCTGGAGCCCCTGGCGGCCCTGTTCAGCCCCAAGAAGGTCACCTGCAGCGAGATCGAGTACCTGGACATCCCCGGCGGCGGGGGCAAGGGCACGGGCCTGGGCGAGCGCGTGCTCAACGAAATCCGGCCCTACGACTGCCTGCTGGGCGTGCTGGACGCCTTTTCCGGCCTGTCCGACCCCAGGCAGCAGTGGCAGGCCTGCGAGGCCGATCTGCTCGTCTCGGACCTGGCCGTGGTGGAGAAGCGCCAGGAGCGCCTGGTCCTGGACAAGCGCAAGAGCAAGGATCTGGTCAATCCCAAGGAAGAGGAGTTCCTGGAGCGCTGCAAGGCCCTGCTGGAGGGCGAGAAGCCCCTGCGCAGCGACCCGGATGTGGCCAATGAGCCCGTGCTGCGCGGCTTCCGCTTCCTCTCGGCCAAGCCCGTGCTCTACGCCTGGAACTGCACCGAGTCGGACTTCGCCACCTTCCAGGTCCCGGCCGAGGCCACGGGCCAGACCCATCTGGCGGTCTCGGCCAAGCTCGAGCGGGAGCTGGCCCAGATCACGGACCCGGCCGAGCGCGAGATGTTCTTCGCCGACCTGGGCATCACGGAATCCGTGCTGGACCGGGTCATCGCCCGGACCTACCGGCTCCTGGGGCTCATCTCCTTCCTCACGGCCGGGCCCGACGAGGTGCGCTCCTGGGCCGTACGCAAGGGAGCCAAGGCCCCGGAGGCCGCCGGGGTCATCCACTCGGACTTCCAGAAGGGCTTCATCCGGGCCGAGGTGCTCGGCTGGAACGACTTCCTCACGGCCAAGGACTTCAAGAAGGCCAAGGAACTGGGGCTCACCCGCCTGGAAGGCAAGGAATACGTGGTCGCCGACGGCGACATCATCGAGTTCCGCTTCAACGTCTAGGCCCGCCCCGCCTTGAGCAGGGCCGGGCTTTGCCGTAGCATGGCCCCATGCCCGTGTCCTCCGCCACTCCCCTGTTCCAGAACGGCGTTCTGGCCGACGTGGTCGCGCGCGTGGACGGCAAGGACCGCCGCCTCTGGGGCCGCGGCGGCCGGGCCGCCGAGGAGGCCCTGACCCGGGA
>DPKT01000355.1 GCA_003542385.1 Desulfomicrobium sp. | reverse complement strand
TGCACAGCTACGACGAGGCCTTCGCCCGCTACGAGAAGATCACGGCCCAGGTCCTGCTGACCAAGGATGACCTGCGCAGCCGCGAGCGCTTCCTGAACGCCCGCAACACCATGACGCGCCTGCTGGACTGGAAGGTCATCCCCATCGTCAACGAGAACGATACCGTGGCCGTGCAGGAACTCAAGTTCGGCGACAACGACGCCCTGGCCTCCATGGTCGCCAATCTCGTCGGAGCGGACGTCATCGTCAATCTGACCTCGGCCGACGGAGTTTTCGACGACAACCCCCTGGAAAACCCCGAAGCCGCCTTCGTGCCCTGCGTCGAGAACATCGCCGAGCTGAACCTGCAGTCCATGTGCCGGGGCAAGACCGGGGCCGGGACGGGAGGGATGCTCAGCAAACTCATGGCCGCCCGCCGAGCGGCCAGCATCGGCGTTCCGACTCTCATCGTTTCGGGAAAGCAGAAATTCGTGCTGGAGCGCGTCTTCAACCTGGAGGAGATCGGCACGTGGGTCGCGCCGACCCAGAAGATGCTCTCGGGCCGCAAGTTCTGGCTGGCCTACCACCTGGACCCTGCCGGGACCATCGTGGTCGACGACGGCGCCGCCCGCGCCCTGACGGCCAAGGGCAAGAGCCTGCTGGCCGCCGGGGTGAAGGATGTCGAGGGAAACTTCGGCATGGGAGCGCTGGTGCGCATCGCAGGCCTGGACGGCGCCACCGTCGGCGTGGGCCTGACGAACTTCAAGGCCGCGGAACTGCGCAAGATCCAGGGCCTGAGCAGTACCGAGATCGAGAAGGTCCTGGGCCCGTGCCCCCATCAGGAGGTCGTGCACCGGGACAATCTGGTGCTGGACAGTTCGCTCTGAAGAACTCGGTTTGACGCTGCCGCGCTGCGGGAAGGAAGGCTTCTGCATTTTCATGCATGAAGCCTTTTTTTGCGCCCGCGCACTGAGGAATTGCCGCGGTCCGTGACGGTCCGTGGCCGTCCCGCAGTTCCGCCCTCCAGCGCAGTTTCGCCCAGGGCGACCGCGTCAGGGTCAGGGCCTGAAAAGATGGAAGACGAAGAGGCGCCCCGAGCGCAGGGTCACGGTGGCTGTGGTTTCGGTGAAGACGTTGCTCATGCCCCAACTGGTGCCGAAGGTCAGGGTGGCGTCATGAAGCGGATATTCAAGGCCGGAGAGCGTCACGCCGCTGACTTCCGGCGTAGCCGGGAGCAGGGACAGCGTGTCGCCGACGCTTCCGGTCAGGGTCAGGGGCTGGTCCGTGAGGTGCACGCACTGGCCCTCGTCCATGACGCAGGCCGGGATTCCGGCGGGCAGGCAGCGCGACAGCAGGAAGAGGTTGCCCAGGGTATGGTCCAGGCGCCCGCCCGTACCGCCCAGGATGGAGATGCGCGTCGCACCGCGCTCCAGGGCCAGTTCCAGGGCCAGTTCCAGGTCCGTGGCGTCCTTTTTCGGCGGGTGAAGGTCCATCTCCACTCCTGCGTCCCGGTAGCTGGCGAGGAGGTCTCCCGGAATGGAGTCCATGTCCCCTACGGCCAGATGGGGGAGGATGGACAGCGGCGCCAGGTGCCGGCTGCCCCCGTCCACGCCGACGACGCGGTCGGCTGACGCGATCAGGGTGCGGATGTGGGGGGCGAGGTCCAGGGGGCCGTTGGCCAGGAGAACCCAGTGCATGGAGCGTCCTTGGTGAGAAGTGGGGAATTCTTGCTGTTTCGGGGGCATCCCGCTACGTTTCACAGAGTAATCACGCCGGTTGTCCAAGGCAAGGAGAACGGACCTGTCCTTGGGTCGAATCGGCTTCTCCGGCCCGTCGGCGGACGCGTAAAAGGTCCGGCCAGGCGACCATGATCCCATCACGGAGGCTTCGATGTTCGATGCGACGATATATGCGGCGAGGCGCGCGCAAGCGATGCGCTCCGTCGGGAAGGGCTGCATCCTGCTCCCCGGCAACGACCTGCTGGGCATGAATTACAAGGCCAATGAATACCCCTTCCGCCAGGACGGCTCCTTTTTGTATTTCACCGGCCTGGATACGCCAGGCCTCAGCCTGTGGCTCGACTGCGAGAGCGGCGAGGAGGTGCTGTGCGGGCCCGAGCCGGACCTCATGCACACCATTTGGAGCGGTCCTGCGCCGTCCCTGGGGGAATTGGCGGAAAGGACCGGGGTCGCCCGGCACGGAAGCGCGGCCGGCGTGCAGGAACTTTGCCGGAAGGCTGTCGGCGATGGCCGCAAGGTGCACCATCTTCCGCCGTACCAGGGCGACGGCGTGCTGCGGCTGGCGAGATTTCTCCGCAGAACTCCTGATGAAATCGAGACGGGATTCTCGCAACGGCTCATCGAGGCCGTGGTGGAATTGCGCAGCCTGAAGGACGAGGCGGAGGTCGCGGAAATCCGCCGAGCTGTGGCGGTTTCGGCGGACATGTATGCCGAACTCATGGCCTCCTGCCGTCCAGGCGCGTCGGAAATGGAGCTTTATGGGCGTCTGCAGGGCCTGATCCTGTCTCGGGGCAGCCGGGAGGCCTTTCCCATGATCCTTTCCCGGCGGGGAGAGATCCTGCACAATCACACCCATGACCAGATTTTGCGGCAGGGGGACCTGCTGCTGGTGGATTCCGGGGTCTGCTCGACGCTGGGATACGCCTCGGACATCACGCGCACCCTGCCCGTTGGCGGAGCGTTCACGCCGCGGCAGCGCGACATCTACGAGATCGTACTCCATGCCCAGGCCGTGGGCATCGCTTGCATGGCCCCCGGCATCCCCTTCCTGGACTGCCACCTGGCGGCGGCCAGGGTCATGGTCGAGGGTCTCTCGGCCTTGGGGTTCATGCGCGGCAACCCCGACGTCGCCGTGGCCGCCGGAGCCCACGCACTCTTCTGCCCGCACGGCCTGGGCCATATGATCGGTCTCGACGTACACGACATGGAGAGCCTGGGCGAGGACAACGTGGGCTATGACCAGGAGTTCAGCCGCAGCGGCCAATTCGGCCTGTCCGGCCTGCGCATGGCCCGCAGGCTGCGTCCGGGCTTCGTCGTGACCGTGGAGCCGGGCATCTATTTCATCCCCGATCTGATCCGCCTGTGGCGCGAACAGGGTCGGCACACGGAATTCATCAACTACGACGCCTTGGAACCATATCTGGACTTCGGAGGCATCCGCATCGAGGACGACGTGCTGGTCACGGCAGAGGGCGCGGAGGTCCTGAGTTCCGCCATCCCAAAGAAGGCCGGAGAACTGGCGGAGCACATGGGGCGGCCCGCATGAGGCGTATCAGCCTCCACGGAGGCCACAGCGGCCAGTTCTGCGACCACGCCCGAGACACGCTGGCGGAAATCGTCGCGGCCTACCACGCCGCGCGGTTTGAATGCGTAGGGCTTACGGAGCACATGCCGCCGCTGAGCGATGAGTGGCTCTATCCCGACGAGGTCGAGTTGGGCAGGACGGCAGTGTGGATGCAGGAGCGTTTCGCGCGATATGTGGCCGAGGCCAGACGGCTGGAGCGGGAATACGCCGGGCGCATGCGGATTTTGGTGGGCATGGAGAGCGAGTGGTATCCGGGGTGTGGTGAGTGGGTTGCGGAACTGCGTGAGCGGTTCGCGCTGGATTATGTGGTGGGCTCGGTCCACCATGTAGGAGGAGACTGCTTCGACTTTTCGCAGGAGGCCTACGCGCGCGTCGCGCTGGAGTCGGGTGGTCTTGTGCCGTTGTATGCGGCCTACTTCGACACCCAGTATGGGATGCTGCAGTCACTTCGGCCGGAGGTCGTGGGGCACTTCGACCTTGTGAGACTTCATGACGCGAACTATGCGGACACGTTGGCTTTCCATGAAATCCAGCGCCGGATAGCGCGCAATTTGAAATGCATGCAGAATTCCGGCGCAATTTTGGATATCAACGCCCGAGCGCTGTTTAAGGGTCAGCCGGAGCCCTTTGTCTGCGGTTCGATTTTAAGCGTTGCTTCTGCTCTTGGAATCGGTTGCGTCTATGGGGATGACGCCCATGGGGTCGGAGATGTCGGCTTCGCTTACAGGCGGATCGAGGACATGCTTGTCCGAGCCGATGTGAAGGGGGTCAGATGCGGGACAATCCTGGCGGCGAGGGTTTTCTCCAGGCCCTCCACATGAGCCGGCTGGAGAAAGCCAGACCTGAACCGACCATTACGTAAACGCCGGTTTTCAAGGTTGCGTCTACGGGGAGGGCGCCAAGAACGCGCCCGAACAGAGCCATGACGAGGATCAAGGTCCAGTTCTTTACCGAGAAGAGCCCCCCGAGACAGGCCCGGCGCGGCTTGTTGCCGATATGGTCGATGATTTTCAGCGCCACCCGGTCGAAGACGAGACGACTTTTGATCATCCCCAGGCCCGCACCGCCCAGGCCTGCGGCGGCAATGGAGAGCAGGGACGACTCCCGTGACAGCCAGAGCCCTTTGGCCGTCAGGAAGAATCCCACGGCAGACCAGACCATGGTCGCTGTGAGCAGTCGGGTTTGCGGTGAGGCACGGGGAGTGAGGCGGTCGAGGATGGTGGATGGCATGACGGCTCCTTTCGAGCCGCCCTGATAGAAAGGTCGGTGCGGAAAGTCAAATCACGCAGGGCCCCCATTCAAAGGGGGCCCTGCTGAGATGTTTCCGTTTACTCGACGTTTTTCCGCCAGAAGAGCGTGCCGGACCTGACGCTTTCGGGATTCTCGATTTTGATGGTTTCGATGGCGCCGGTGCTCGACTGGATGAAGGCCGTAGAGCCCGCTTCGCCGACATGGAGGTTGGGCGTCAGTGCCATGCCTTGGCCCAGGTCGATCGACGTGAGCAGCGTAGAGCCGCTGACGCCAAGGATAGGCCGGTAGAATGCAGTGCCGGTTTTATAATAGAGAGCCCAGAGTTTGCTTGTGCCTTCGAAGGAGCAGACATCGTTCGATGGCGTGTAGCTGGTGAACAGCACTGCGCCGCCCAGAACGGCCGCTTGGCCGAGCACCCTCTCGTATGCCGGGCTGAAGTCAAGTCTCCAGCCCGAAGCAAGGGCGACGGCATCCGTAAGGTTCTGCCAGCTGCCGGGGGCACTGCCGCCGGTAATGAGGGCGCCGCCCTTGAAGACCTTGACACAATCCTGATTGTTGACCCCTACACAGTCGCTGTTGTTCAGAACGACAT
The DNA here is from genome assembly GCA_003542385.1 of Desulfomicrobium sp. GTDB lineage: Bacteria > Desulfobacterota > Desulfovibrionia > Desulfovibrionales > Desulfomicrobiaceae > Desulfomicrobium. The sequence goes on along the minus strand of DPKT01000355.1, from coordinate 2,746 downwards.
CGGTGCTGTTGTACAGGCTGCCGGTGACGGAAGCCCAGGTCTTTGTGCCGTTGGAATGGATGGGTTCCTTGACTCCGTAAAAGGCCATTCTGGCGTTCTGCGGAATGTCCTCGCGTTGGAAGAACCTGCCGGTGCCGAAGTACACCCACAGTCGTTGCGGGTTGCTGTCGTCCAGGGCGATCGAAGGCCCCGAAGTGACCGGCTTGCCCACGTTTATCAGCGTCGAGTTGCCGACCCAGGGTGAGTGGTTCAGGCTGTTGGACGTCAGGAGTCGCCGCAACGTCCCCTGCCCGTGGGTCTGGTCGCCGGCAACCGTGCCGTAGTAGACCACGTCGGTCTTGAATTCCTCAGGGCTGGCGTACGGTCCGATGTCCAGATCGACGGAGACGGGGTCGGAAACGAATGACCCCGCCTCGGTGGTGGCGAAGGTGCTGCCGCCTGTAACGAGGGTCTTGGAGCTGTCGATGCTTTTCAAGGTATTTTGCGAAACGAGGGCCTTGAGATCGACAACGAAGAGCTGCCCGGCCTGGTCGCTGGTATTGTCGTTGATTTTCAGGCGCGTCGCCGCGCCAGTAGACGAGGCGGGACCGGATCCGAAGACGAGGTACCACTGGTTGTCAGGGGCGGTGTTGGCGTTTCTGGCCGACATGGGCATGACGGTCGGGTAGCAGGTGGTGAAGCCCTGCTTGGGCATGCGGATCTCCCCGAGCAGGGTCGGGGGCTGTTCCGGGTTGGTGATGTCCATGACGACGTAGGCCGAGGATGCCGTCCTGTCGGCGGTGCCGTCCTTGTTGATGTCGATGCCGATCTCGGCGCCACCGAGGCGCATGCCGGTCACGAGGATTGTGCCCCATCCGCCAGGGTGGGTGTTGTTGTTCATGGGGGTGATGCCGTCGGCTTGGAAGAAGACCCTGGCATCAAAGATGCGGGGCTTGAGGTCGACATAGGCGGCATGGCGGTTTTCGCCGTAGTCCTTGTCCATGAGCCATTTGAGGTGCGGAAGGAGATTGTAGGGCACATAGGCCCATATCTCGGCGCCAAGGGGATGGGCCGCTTCGCCGTTGTCGGTGGTGAGTTGGAAGGTGCCTCGGCTGGTGGAGTTCAGTGATGTGGCGTTGTAGAATCCACCGTTAAAGGCATGCAGCATGCCGTCGTTACCGCCGGCGTAGATCATTTGCCTGCGGTTTTTATACATGTTGAAGAATGCCTCGTAGGTCTTGTCCTGGTATATCAGGTGGTAATTTTCGGCCGGCTTGCCCACGACCGTCGGAGAGGAGTAGATGATGTCGCCGAGCCGCCATGGGGAGCCGTTGAAGGTGCGTGAGCGGACGATGTCGTTCAGTGCAGAGCCGCCCACGTTTGTGGCGTTGCCGATGTCGGCTCCTCGGATGAAGTTGATCTGTCTTTGTGAGAAGGCGCTTAATTGTGAGACAGAAAGACCCGCGGCAGGAGGGACAGCTCCTGTATTGTTGCCGTACAGCGTCAGATAGCTGCAGAAATTGTCGACATGGTTGCAGTCCGAGGTGACATGCGTAAACGGTTGCACTTCACCGGAATCTGGCACCATATTGTCGTTGGTGTCAACAAATGTGAAGATGTATCTGTTGGCAGAGGTGGAGTTGTAGGATCTCTGTGTGATGATATTCGAGTCGCTTATGGCGTTCAGCCACGGGCTTGTGGACCAGAGGAAATTGACTTCGTTGATGGAGCCGAGCGGGTTGATGTTTTTTTCCGTGGCGTTGATGTTCATGTCTCCGTCGATATCCACGCTTACGAAAACATAGTCCCCGTCGAACTGGACGACTTTGTCTGCGACAAGGTCGAGACGCCCGTTGTCGTTGGTGTCTTCACGCATATTGCCACGCGCATCGAGCAGGAACGCATGCACTTGTCCGGACCAGGGCGGAGCGATCTGGCCTGCGGATGTCGGCGGGAAAAACAGGGCCTGATATGCTGCGCCTTCGCCGCTTCGCGTCTGCGAGGTTACGGCGGCAGCCGTGCCTGAAGCTATGTTGGCCGTGGCCAACTGGAAGGCCTGGAAGATGGCCGCCTCCAGTTCCTGGCCTGATTCAGCTTCGAAATAGTTGTCGGGCATGCCGTCGTTGTCCAGGTCATACTCTGTCGTCAGATCAGGCATATTGTTGCCGTTGCTGCCGAGTCCGGATTGTTTGAGCTTTCCGTAGCGAGCGGCGGTCTTTAATAAATTACTGCCTCTTCCGAAGGCGAATACGGAGTAGAAATCAACAGTCTGGTTTCCTGGAAGATCCGTGCGCATGTCAGTTGTTTGACCCCAATGCGCAACGTCTACCAAATAGGAGGTGCCTGAACTGTCGTAGTCAATCCTTGGGTTAATGATTCTCCGGGCAATTTGTTGTCCTGCGTAGGTGTCTGGAATGCCTCTGTCTTGTGTGCTTTCACCGTCAGTTATGAGGATTACGTTTTGTTTGGTGCAATAGACGTCGGCGTTAACCTCTGGAAAGTAGAATGGATCAGTTGTATTGTCCGTTACTGAATAGCTTGTGCTTCCTGTGTAATATCTCGGGCCATATGTTGAATCGTAGTTGTTGTCTTGTCTTATATATCCATATACTGTGAAAAGAGTTTCTGCGAGTGGAGTCCAGGTTGTTGGCGTAACTGTATTTATTCTGTTGATTAACAGGTTTATTTCTGTTGCATTATCGCTCATGTATCGTTGATATCTGCCGCCTTCGTCATAGTCATATCCTGAATCCGTGAATAAGTGTTG
>DPKT01000287.1 GCA_003542385.1 Desulfomicrobium sp. | reverse complement strand
CCGCGGCCAGGGTCCAGTCCTGGCCCAGGCGCGCCAGAAGCCTGGCGCCGGGCAGCGGGTGAACGCCGTCGACATCGCGCAGCAATGCCGCCGCTCCCTTGAAAGCGTCGAGGCAGACCAGGCTCGTTCTGGACCCGCGACCCTTGAGCCCGCTGAAAACGGGCTGGGTCTGCAGGAGATCGCCGAACCGGGTCAGATTGATGACCTGGGTGTGCATGCGGGGGGATCAAACAAAAGGCGTGCCAAGACGTCGACTCCCCTGCCCGGGGGCAGGACGGCCCTACCCGGCCTCGTCCTTGTCCAGGACCTCGTTCTTGTAGGCTTCGAACCGGGACGCGGCCCGGACGGCCGTGCCGACGAAGGCCAGGAACGAGAAGAAGATAAGGGAGATGTTCAGGATCAGCCACCTGTCCTGACGCAGGTCGCGGCCCATGAAGTTCTGGTCGGGCACCAGGTAGTAGAATGCGGCGGACAGGGCGCCGGCCAGCACCAGGGCCGCTATTTCGAAGATCAGCAGGTACTTGCCCGAGAGAAGCATGAAGAGGATGCCGTTGCGCACGCCCTGCAGGAAGAGGAGCTTCTTCTCGAGGGCGGCGAGCCCCTGCTCGGCCTCGCGCATGGCCTCGTGCCCCTGCCGGAACTTCTCGGGCACATACAGGTCCAGGTGGCTGATGAGGCTGAGCTTCTCCCCGCAGGCGTTGAACAGCTTGCTGAAGGACCCGAGCATCGACGGGAACGGGAACCAGGACGCCTCGCGCTGGATGGACTTGAGCCGCTCCAGGATGGTCTTGCGCCGGGCCGACAGTTCCTGGATGTCCTTCTTGACCCTGGCCTGGATGTCGGCGCGGATGACGATGGTGCCGCGCAGGAGCCTGGCCATGGAGGCGTAGTTGTTGACCCCGGCGTAGCTGTTCAGCTCCTCGATGCGCTCGTGGAAGGACTGGTAGGCGTCGTGGTCCACGGGCAGCCACTTGGCCAGAAGGTCCGGCAGATGCTCCACGGAACCGATGACTTCGGCAGCCTTGGTCCGCGCCTCGTCCCACACCTCCCACAGGTCTCCCAGCAGGTGGGATCGGCCCGACTCCAGCTCCGGGTCCAGCAGGACGGCGCTGAAATAGTCCGGGTCGTCCCTGAGCAGGTCGCGGATCACGGCCTGGGCCTCGTTCAGATAGCCGGACTTGATGAGGCAGACGGCCTGCCGGTACCTGGCCCTGGTCAGGCCGGGGGATTCGTTGCAGGCCCGGCTGTAGAGCCTGATGGCCTCCCGGAAGTCGCCCGAAACCTCCCGCAGGCGGCCCTGCAGCACCTGGATGTAGGACCGCTGCAACCCCGTGTAGGCCAGGCTTTCGGCCTCCTCCCAGAACCCCGCGGCGCGTTTGAACTCGTCGCGTTCCATGGCCATGAAGCCCAGCAGAATCCGGGGCTGATAGTTCTTGGCGGACTTGAGCACGAAGCGGTCGAGCTTCTCCATGGCGCGCTCCTGGTTCCCGGCCCGCATGCCGTCCAGGGCGTCGCGGAGGTCCTCGTCGACCTGGGGGCGCTGGTCCTCGATGCCGCGCGGCCACTCCTTGCCCCTGGCCTTCCAAACCATGGCCATCATGCGCAGCTGGCAGACCAGATTGACTTCGAACAGGGCCTGCACCGTCAGGGCGTGATCGCCCTTTTCAGCCACGAGGGCCGTGAGCCCGCGCAGGACGTCGGGCGCAAGCTGCTGTTCCAGGGCCGACATGATGCCCGGCAGGGCGTTGAGGTCGATGCGCGCGAAGCGGGACATTTCGGACACGTGAACATTCCCGGGCTGCAGTGTCCTGGTCGGGCACTTGCGGGGCATGTGCGAACGCAGGCCGCAGTAGAAACACGGGCTCTCGGAACCCGACACGAGGCTGGTCGGCAGGAAGATGTTCAGGCGTCCGTGCCTGCGCCCGCCCTTGCCCGACTGGAAGCGGACCTGGAAGAGATCCGAGAGCTTGGAGCTGTCCATGGACTGCCGCGAGTCCCCGGGGGTGATCCGCGGATCCGCGATCTGGTAGATCGTGGACAGGGGCAGGTGCAGCGTGTTGGCTTCCAGGGGCTCAAGCATATAGCGGACCTTGGACGCGAAATCCGGCGAAAAGGACTGGTCCCCCGCCTCCACGGCCATGTACTGGCACGGCCACGGCGGGTTCTCCTTGTCCTCGAGCAGGGTCAGGAGTTCCTGGGTCAGGCGGGCCATGGCCCGGGGGGACTGGACGCGCAGGACGACGTTCTGGTCCTCGGCGTGCAGGAAGGAAATCTTGAGCTGCGACAGGACGGTCTCCAGCCGTTCGAAATACCCGCGCCAGCCCTTGGAGAAGAGCTTGTCCTGCCGCACGCCCTGGGGGCGGATGACCCACAGCCAGCTCATGCTGAAGGACACGCTGACCTGGTCGTTGGCGTCCAGCTCGAACCAGTCACCGGTCAGGCCGTCGGGGTTCTGGACATGCTTGAAGGACAGGCCGGCCAGACTGCGCCCCACCTCCCGCAGCCGGGCGCTGACGCGGACCGTGAGGCGCTTGGGGAACTCCGCGCAGAGGCGCTGCAGCTCGGACTTGACCTTAAGGGACTGCTCCAGATGCTCATCCACAACCAGGCTGGCCTCGAAGACCGTGATGGCCGTGGCCATGGGGTGCAGCCGGGCCCAGTTGTGCAGCCGGGCCAGCCCCAGCATGACCTCCGGGGCCGGGAAGAACCACAGGGACTGCGTGTTCTCCGCCGCCAGGGACCAGCCCCCGATGTCCGTCAGGGACTGGAAGAAGCTTGCGGGCACGGCCTGGGCGTGCACGAGCCAGCAGGCATAGCCATTGCAGAGAAGCCTTGGCTTCACGCTTTTCGTGACCCTGGTCAGAAGGGATTCGATGCAGGTCATGCGCTCCTCCAGCTGCGTGGACTGCGGGGCCGGTTCATTCGGACACAACCCATGGGCCAACATGACACGCGGTCACGCCGAGCGCAACCCGCTGACCCATTGCGGCTTGACGGCGGGGGGCGCTTTTCCTAGTCAAAAACCCTGACCGCAACACCCTCCATGCAAGGAACGCGCATGTTTTCTCGATTCTTCCGCGACGAACGCCTGACCATGCTGCACCGTCTGGTGGACCTAGCCCTGGAGGAGGACGGACGGGACCTGACCTCCGAAGCCCTGTTCCCGCCGGCGTCCATGCTCCAGGCCTCCATCGTGGCCAAGGAGGACGCCGTGCTGGCGGGCCTGCCCCTTATCTCCGTGGTGCTGGGGCGCATGGGCTGCGCCGATTCCGTCGTGACCATGCTGGCGTCCGACGGAGAAACCGTGGAGAGCGGCCGCGAAGTGGCCCGTATCCTGGCCCCGGCACCGATCCTGCTCAAGGCGGAGCGGGTCATCATGAATTTCGTCTGCCATCTCTCGGGCGTGGCCACGGCGACGCGGCGCTTCGTGCAGGCCGTCGAGGGCACGGGCGTGCGGGTTCTGGACACGCGCAAGACCACGCCCGGACAGCGCTACCTGGAAAAGTACGCGGTGCGCATGGGCGGAGGCCACAATCACAGGGCCAACCTCGAAGAGATGATCATGCTCAAGGACAACCACATCGACCAGGCCGGCTCCATCACCGAGGCAGTGCGCCGGGTCAGGGAGGCCTACGCCCTCTGCCCGCCCCTTGAGATCGAGTGCCGGACCATCGAGGACGTGCGCGAAGCCGTGGCCCTGGCACCTGAGCGCATCATGCTCGACAACATGCCGCCCGACACGGCCGCCCGGGCCCTGGCCCTCATCCCGGCCCACATCGAGTCCGAGATCAGCGGCAACGTCACGCTCAAGACCATCCGGGCCCTGGCCGAACTGCGGCCGACCTTCATTTCCACCGGCGCCATCACCCACTCCGCCCCCGTGGCGGACTTTTCCATGCGCCTGACATCAACCCACAGGGGGCACGCATGACGCCGACCCGAATCATCACCGAACGCAAGGAAGCCCTGGGCGCAAAGCTCTGCATCCTGGCCCACCACTACCAGGCCGACGACGTGGTCCGCCACGCCGACATCCTGGGCGACTCCCTCGAACTGGCCCGGCGCATCGACGGGCTGGGCGCCGAGCACATCGTCTTCTGCGGCGTGCACTTCATGGCCGAGACTGCGGCCATCCTGGCCAGGCCCGGACAGAAGGTGCACATCCCCGACGAGGACGCCAGCTGCGTCATGGCCGACATGGTGCCCGCGGCCCTGGCGGAGAAGGTCCTGGCGGCCCTCAACCGGGACGGGGCGCGCATCATCCCCCTGACCTACGTCAACTCCTCGGCCGCCGTGAAGGCGGTGTGCGGCAGGCACGGAGGCAGCGTCTGCACGTCGGCCAACGCCAAGACCATGATGAAGTGGGCCCTGAACCAGGGCGACGGCGTGCTGTTCATGCCCGACGCCAACCTGGGGCGGAACACGGCCCACGCCCTGGGCATCGACCCTGCCCGCACCCTGCGCCTCGACGTCCGCGGGCAGGGGCGTCACGTAGCGGCCGCCGACCCGACAACGAGCATCTATCTTTGGCCCGGCCTGTGCGCCGTCCACGCCCTGTTCCACACGGAGCATGTCTCGGCCGTCCGCCGCGACGAACCCGGCGCCCTGATCCTCGTCCACCCCGAATGCAGCCCCGAGGTCGTGGCCATGGCCGACGGGGCCGGATCGACCTCGTACCTCATCAAGGCCGTGGCCGAGGCACCTGCCGGCAGCACCATCTACGTCGGCACCGAGTGGAACCTGGTCAACCGGCTGGCCCTGCGCCACACCGACAGGACCGTCCGCCCCCTGCGCACGGCCCTGTGCTCGAACATGGCCAAGATCACCGAAGAAAACCTGGCCCGCACCCTCACGACCCTGGACACGGCCGAACCCGTGCGGGTCGACGACGACATCGCCCAGCCCGCGCGCATCGCCCTGCAGCGCATGCTCGACGCCTGCCGATAGGACACATGCCATGACATCCTCACGCATGAAGACCGAAGTCCTGGTCATCGGATCGGGCATCGCCGGCTGCACCGCGGCCCTGTGCCTGGCCGACAAGGGGCGGGAGGTGACCCTGCTCTCCTCCGGCGCCTCCCTCGACAACGGCAACACCGCCCTGGCCCAGGGCGGCATCATCTACAAGAACCCCGAGGAAAACCCGGAACAGCTGGCGCGGGACATCACCAAGGCCGGGTGGGAGTTCAACTACGCCGACGCCGTCAGCCATCTCTGCGAGGAAGGACCGAGGGCGGTGGAGCGCATTCTCCTGGACCGCGTGCAGGTGCCCTTCGACCGCACCGAGAGCGGAGACTTCTACCTGACCCGCGAAGGCGGCCACTCCGTGCACCGCATCCTGACCTGCGCCGACTACACGGGCCGGGCCATCCAGGACAGCCTGGCGAGGGCCGTGCTGGCCCACCCCAACATCCGGGTCCTGTGCCGCCGCACGGCCATCGACCTGCTGGCCACGCGCCACCACTCCACCAAGCTCGAGTACCGCTACCAGCTGAACAACCAGTGCGTCGGGGCCTACGTCTTCAACGGCGAGACGGGCGAACCGAACACCATCCTGGCCGACTTCACGGTCCTGTGCACCGGCGGCCTGGGACAGATTTTCCTGCACACGACCAACACCTCCTCGTCCATCGGCTCGGGCATGGCCATGGCCCACCGCGCCGGGGCCACGGTCATGAACCTGGAGTACATCCAGTTCCACCCCACGGCCCTCTTCCACCGTTCGGACCGCAAGTTCCTCATCTCCGAGGCCGTGCGCGGCGAAGGAGCCAGGCTCTTCAACGTCAAGGGCGAGCGCTTCATGGCCCGCTACGACGAACGCATGGAACTGGCCCCGCGCGACATCGTGGCCCGGGCCATCGTCGACGAGATGCTTAAAAGCGGTGAGGACTGCGTCTTCCTGGACGCGGCCAACTACGTGGACCAGAACCTGCGTAAGCGGTTCCCGACCATCTACGCCAAATGCAAGGAGACTGGTATCGACATGTCCAAGGACCCCATCCCGGTGGTCCCGGCGGCGCATTATTCCTGCGGCGGCGTGCTGGTGGACAGGCGCGGGCGCAGCACCCTGGAGGCGCTGTACGCGGCGGGCGAGATCGCCTGCACGGGCGTGCACGGGGCTAACCGTCTGGCCTCGACCTCGCTGCTGGAAGGAGTGCTGTGGGGGATGAGCGCGGCCGACGACATCAACCGGCGCTATGCGGAAAATTCATGCGCCCTGTGCCAGCGCCTGCAGGACTCCATCGCGGACTGGATCACCTCCGGCAAGACCGAGATGGAGGACCCGGCCCTCATCAACCAGGACTGGGCCACCATCCGCAGCACCATGTGGAACTACATGGGCATCGTGCGCACCACGCCGCGCCTGGAACGCGCCTTCGAGGACCTGCGCAACCTCAACAAGAGGCTGCACACCTTCTATCGCTCCATCCGCGTGTGCAAGGAATCCGTGGACCTGTTCCACGGCTGCCAGACGGCCTACATCGTGACCACGGCGGCGCTTCGCAACAAGACCACGCGCGGCTGCCACTACCGCAAGGATTAGACGGGACCGGAGAAATCAGAGGGGGTTGGAGCGCGCTTCCCCGACCAGGCGGCGGAAGGCCGACGCCCCCTCCCCGGCCTCCATGGAGGCCACCTCCGCGCCCCTGACCTGCAACCAGGCCACCAGCAGCCCCAGACCGACCAGATTGCGCTGGATGTACACGTCTTCCCCGCCGCTGCGCGTGGCCGTCAGGTAGTTGCCCCGCGAGTCCACGGCGAACCCCTCCGCCTCCAGGACGGCGCGCACGATCTCGACCCGCCGGACCCTTTCCCTGCTGCCCTCCCCGCCGAACATGCAGCGGAACTGGATATAGCCGGGCACCTCGTCGTCGCACCGGCATTCCACGACATACAGATTCTGCTCCAGCCGCAGGGTGCAGTGCATGAAGCACTGGGCCAGGACCGCGTAGCTGCTGTAGTGCGGCATGGGAGAAGCCTCGCCGTGCGGCGCTTCGCCGTGCTCGGGCACGGGCCAGGTCACGACCGGGTTGACGAGCCCCAGGAGAAAGGACCAGGCCGGGGTGGAGCGCACGTCCTCCATGGAGATGACCGCACGTTCCGCCGCCGTGGGGAAGAGGCCGCCGCCGAGGTTGAAGGCGTTGATGACGACCGGAATCTCAAGGCGCATCTGCTTGATGCCGGTCAGGCCCCGTGCGGGCTCGCCGGCGAAGGCGAAAATCTGGGAAAGGCCGCGCTCCAGGCAGAGGCAGACCAGATCGTGCAGGGACCGGCACTGTTCGGGCCGCAGCGCCTCGCCCTGGGCGCGGAAGACGTGCAGTTGGCTGATTCGCGGGACAACCTGCCCCAGACGGCGCAACAGGGCCCCGGCGTCGGGGTCTCCCCGCCACAGGTCGCAGGAATTCGCGGCCTCCTTCCCGCCGGGGTAGACCAGCACCGTCAGCGGGTGCTCCTCGTCGGCAAGGCCCAGGCCCAGGCGCAGGGTCAGGGCCGACGGCGAGAACTTGCAGCACACCGCTCCGATCCAGGCCGTGAAGAAGTCGGCCGCCCGCACCCCGCCCTGCCTGCCGATGAGCACCGCGTCCTCACCGCTGCCGGCGAGCACCAGCACCTCCAGCAACCCGCTGCCCCTGGCCAGTTCCATGGCCTCGATCTCCAGTTCCGCGCGCAGGCGTTCGGGCAGGTCTGCGGACAAGACCATGGACACGAGCTTCTCGCTCACGGCCTCCACCAGGGCGTCGTCGACGAGATCAAGCTGTCGCAGCAGGGCGTCGAGCCGCGGACGCAGATCGTTGGCCTCGACGAGATACTGGTACAGGGCGGGCGTGATGACGAGCCCGGATTCACCGGCCGTATCAGGAAGGTGCATGCGGACCCAGGCCAGCGGGTGCCCCGAACGGACATCGGGGATGGCTGCGAGATAGGGAGGGGTCGCCGCGATGGGCGCATGTTCCGTGGACATTCTGGCGTAGAAGGCGAGTTTGGCGTACCAGTCGTGCGCATCCATGAACTCCACGGGGTTCATGGCCTGCAGGAGGTCCACGAGTTTCCGGATGGCGATGGTCAGCCTGCCGGTCAGTTTCGAGATCATGCTCCAGTCCACGACCCTGTCGCCCGCCAGGAGATCGTCGTAGTAGGCCAGCAGTGAGAAGCAGAACGCCGACTGCCTCTGGATGTCCCGGAATGCGTTGTATTTGACCCGGGGAATCGAGCCGGGCGCGAACGTCTCGAAGGTCCAGTGGGAGAAGAGGCCGAAATCGCCCATCATCCCTCCCCGCCCCGCCCGGACACGAGGCCCGCAGCAAAGCACCGGACGTTCACGATCCCCCGCCTCATGGCTTTTCCTTCCCCTCCGGGCCATCCGTTCCCTTCACGCCCGCCTCGTCGGCATCCTGATCCGGCGAAGGCTTGAGCAGATCCACGAAGGACAGCATCTCCTCGCCCTTGCCGTGCTTGGTCCATTCGAGGACCCGACGGTAGGCGGGCGACAGGCGCATGAGCTTACCGTAGGCGATGCGCGCGAAAATGTAGATCGGTATGAAAAAGAACGGGTAGAAAACGCTCTTCCCCACTCCCGGAATCGAGAAGGGCAATTCCATGGGGATGCCGCCGAAACGCATCTCCATCCAGGCGAGAGCGAACGGCAGGGGCCAAATGGACAGGGCGAACGCTCCGGCCTGACTGAAAAAATACTTGCCGAAGGCTTCGTGGGCCTGCTTGTTGACGGCCTTGTAGGCGTCCTTGTCGGAATTGCGCAGCGCCTTGACCGAGAGGTTGTGATGCTTGACCATTTCGTCGTGATAGGCGCCGTAGACCTTCCTGTTCAGCCTGCGGGCCAGAATGGAAGTGACGTCGCCGAGCATCACGCACGCCAGGTTCAGAATCAGGGACCCGATCAGGAAACCCGCCCAGGGTTCGTCGGACACGCGGAATGCCCAGACCACAAAAGGATCGAGGGCCACAAGAAAATCCCGGAACATACCCATAGGTTCGTCAGTCCTTGATGATAAAGTGCGAGGACGGTCCCGCCATGCTTCGACCCAAAGCCTTATCCGACTACGACGGCCTCGACAATTGTGAAAAGGGAGAAAAAAAGGCCCCGGCGTGAACCGGGGCCTTCGCGACAGCCTGCAAGAGGGAATCGACTAACCAAAGATCTTGATGTCGAAGAAACCGCGCAGAACGTAATCGATGCCGACGTAAAGGGCCAGCACGATGAAGATGCGCTTGAGCAGCTTGTCGGAGAGGTACTTGGACGTGTACGGGCCGACGATGGAACCGATGGCGATACCGACCATCTCGGTGCCGATCAGGGCCCAGTCGATGGGGGTGCCCTTGGTCATGAGGGTCACGATGCTGGTGATCATGCTGACCAGAACGGCCAGGGCGGAGGTGCCGGCGGCCAGGTACATGGGCAGCTGGGTCACGCTGGTCAGGAAGGGCACCAGCAGGAAGCCGCCGCCGACGCCCAGGAAGGCCGCGATGGCCGCGATGACGATGCCGCCCAGGAAGGGGATCAGCGGGTTGAACTTGAAGGGCACGCCGAAGAAGGTGAAGGCGCAGGTAAAGGGGGTGAAGGTCTCGATCTTCAGGCCGGCGTTGAGGTCGACCTTCTCGCCGCTGCGCATTTTCTTGGCGTTGTCCTCGAAGGCCTTGGCCGCGGCCTTGGCGGTCTTCTTGCTGGCCTGGCCGGCGGGGGAGGTTTCATAGATCAGATACGCGCCAAGCGCCATGACGAACAGGCCGAAGTAGCCCTGGTAGGACTTGAAATCGAGCTTGCCGGCGGACAGGGCGGCAGCGCCGTAGGCGCCGATGAGGGAGCCCAGGCCGAGACTGATGGCCAGGGGCAGGACCAGACGCTTCATCTTCAGGTAGTTGACGGAGCTGATCAGGGCCGAGGTACCGACCAGGAACTGGTTAGAGGCCTTGATGGAGTCGGTCATGATCTTGCCGAGGTCCGGGGCGGTCTTCTTGAAGGCGCCGGCGTACTCGCCGAAGCCGAAGACGCTCATGTGGCCGACGCCGGCCATGACGCCGCCGAAGGNNCCGACGGTGGAGAAGATCCAGCCTACCCACACCGCCCACAGGAGGGCGACGATGACGTTGACGTTCGGTGCACCGGGGATACCCAGAAAGCCGGCAGGAGCGGCCGGATCGACCTGGCCCTTTTCAGTTCCGACCGGAGCCTTGGCAATGGCCTGCTGCAGCTTGTTGCCGGTGGGAGCGGCCTTGGGCGCTTCGGCTGCAGGGGCGGCAGGGGCTGCGGCAGGAGCCTGTTCGGCGGCCTTCGGGGCTTCGGCGGCAGGAGCAGGCTCAGC
>DPKT01000075.1 GCA_003542385.1 Desulfomicrobium sp. | reverse complement strand
GGCGGCACCGTGGCCGCGGCCTTCCGCAAGCGCGGCCTGCCCGCGGTCTGCTGGTCCACGCTGCTGAACACCGCCCACCAGCCCAACGAACACTCCTCCATCGCCAACACCATCGCTGACGCGCGGGTCTTCGCCCGCCTGCTCCTGGACAGCGAGGAATGAGATGAGCATCCCCACCGTGCCCGAAACCTTCGACATTATCGTCGTCGGCGCCGGCCATGCCGGTTGCGAGGCGGCCATGGCCGCGGCGCACATGGGCATGCAGACGCTGCTTCTGACCATCAACGCCGACCGCATCGNNCGGCCTGGCCAAGGGCCACATGGTCAAGGAGATCGACGCCCTGGGTGGCATGATGGGCAAGTGGGCCGACCAGGCCGGCATCCAGTTCCGCATCCTGAACACCCGCAAGGGACCGGCCGTGCGCTCCAGCCGCGCCCAGATCGACCGCGCCGAATACCTGAAGGTCGTGCAGCGCGACATCTTCACCTGCCCGAACCTTTTCGTGCGCCAGGAAACGGCGGCCTCCCTGACCGCCCAGAACGGCCGCATAACGGGCGTGGTCACCACCCTGGGCGAGACCATCCCCTGCCGGGCCGCCCTCCTGACCACGGGCACCTTCCTGCAGGGGCTCATTCACGTCGGCCTCAAGAATTTCAGCGGCGGCCGCTACGGTGACCCCGCCAGCCAGGGCCTCTCGCCGCGCCTGAAGGAGCTCGGCCTGGAACTCGGCAGGCTCAAGACCGGCACCGTGCCGCGCCTGCTCAAATCCTCCGTCGACTACTCGGTCATGGAGGAGCAGCCCGGCGACAACCCGCCCCGCCCCTTCAGCTTCGACTCGCCGGGCATCGCCCTGCCCCAGCTGCCGTGCTTCGTGACCTGGACCACCGAGCGCACCCACGAGATCATACGTTCCGGCTTCGACCGCTCGCCCATGTTCACCGGCGTCATCAAGGGCACGGGGGCGCGCTACTGCCCGTCCATCGAGGACAAGATCGCCCGCTTCCCCGACAAGGACCGGCACCAGATCTTCGTCGAGCCCGAAGGCCTGACGAGCTTCGAAGTCTACCCCAACGGCATCCCCACGAGCCTGCCCCTGGACGTGCAGAAGGCCCTGGTGGCGTCCATCCCCGGCCTGGAGAAGGCCCAGATCATCCGCCCCGGCTACGCCATCGAGTACGATTTCGCACCCCCGACCCAACTGCGCCCCACCCTGGAAACCAAGGCCGTGCGCGGCCTCTACCTGGCCGGCCAGATCAACGGCACCTCGGGCTACGAAGAGGCCGCGGGCCAGGGCCTGTGGGCCGCCATCAACGCGGTCCGGGCCCTGCGCGGCGAGCCGGAGTTCATCCTGACCCGCAGCCAGGCCTACATCGCCGTCCTCGTGGACGACCTGGTCACCAAGGGCACGCAGGAACCCTACCGCATGTTCACCTCCCGCGCCGAACATCGCCTGCTCCTGCGCGAGGACAACGCCGACGGGCGCCTGACGCCCCTGGGCCGGGAAATCGGCCTGGTGGACGACAGCCGCTGGAAGCGCTTCGCGACCAAGCAGGCGGCCCTGCAGGAAATCATGGCGGGCCTCGAATCCATCCGCGTGCGCCCCGACGCCGCCACCAAAGACGCGGTCGAGGCCATGGGCGGAACCATCCCCCAGAAGGCCGTCAGCCTGAAGGAACTGCTGCGCCAGCCTGAACTGTCCATCGGCAGCCTTGCGCCCCTGTGGCCGGAGCTGGCGAACTTCGACGCGGAGGCGCTGGAAGAGGCCGAGATCCAGGCCAAGTACGAAGGATACCTGCAGCGACAGCAGGACCTGGTCGACCGCTTCGAAAAAATGGAGCGCACCGCCCTGCCCGAAGACATGGTCTACACCGGCATTCCTGGTCTGTCGCGCGAAGTGGTGGAAAAACTGACCCGCATCCAACCCCGCACCCTGGGCCAGGCCGGGCGCATCTCGGGCATCACGCCTGCGGCTTTGTCCTGTCTGGAGATTCAGCTCAAGAAGATGGGGAAGATCTAGAAGAGTGCCTCCGGCGGGCAGGGGATGATCCCCTGCACCCCATCGGGCGGGGCGTGTCGGGGGCTGTCCGGAGGTTCGGTGCAGGATGATCGGACGGGGGAAGAGTGCCTCCGGCGGGCAGGGGATGATCCCCTGCACCCCAGTTTGAAGGCAGCGTGCTACTCTCCGGTTTCAGATGCGCAGTGGGCGAAGGACGGGACGTGGAAGCCGTCGACCAGTTCCTGGGCCAGGGCTTCGAGCCGCTCCACGAAGGCATCGTCGAGAACCCTCTCCAAGGTCTCGTCCGAAGGCATGACCTCTTCCTCCGGCCCCCGCACCTTGAGCAGGATGACCCGCCCGTTGCTCATGACCTCGTATCCCACCACTTTGGCCATGCCCCGGCCGTGCAGGTCCCGGACATGCGCCGTGATGATCTCGTAAAGTTCCACGCCCGTGTCCGGCCTGGTCACGATGGAAAAAACGCGTTCCGCCATATAAATCTCCTTGGGCCCTAGCTTTCACGTTTGCCCCGCCTTGTAAACCGCCCTCAGCGCACTTCACAACCGGTTCGAAGACCGGTAGAATGCCTTTTTTGAACATCTTCCCCGGAACCGTATCATGAAACACCTCGTCGCCTCGCGCATGGAGCGCTGCATCGGCTGCCACTCCTGCTCCCTGGCCTGCGCCCGGCTGGTGCACAAGTGCCTGTCCTGGGAGAACGCGGGCATCCGCATCCTCTCCTCGGGCGGGCTGTCCACGGGCTTCACGGCCAAGCTCTGCCTCGTCTGCGACCCGGCGCCCTGCGCCGCGGCCTGCCCCACGGGCAGCCTCAAACAGCGGAAGGGGGGCGGCGTCACGCAGAACAAGAAGCTCTGCATCCAGTGCGGCAAGTGCGCCGCCGCCTGCCCCGTGGACGCCATCGCCCAGGACCGCCAGGGCAACCCCTACGTCTGCATCCACTGCGGCAGCTGCGTGGAGTTCTGCCCCCACGATTGCCTGGAAATGCGGGAGGCCGAAGGATGATCACCGAAAATTTCAGAATCCTCGAAGTGAACCTGTCCACGGGGCGTTCGGCCATCAAGAACGTGCCCGGTGTGGAAACGGTCCTCGGTGGGTCGGGTCTGGCGGCGAAACTGCACATGGAATACTCCCGGCCCGGCCTGGCCTGGGACGACCCGTCCCAGCCCCTCGTCTTCGCCATCGGGCCCCTGACGGGCTTCTTCCCGCTGATGAGCAAAACCGTCTGCGCCTTCACCTCGCCCCTGCACGGCCAGTACGCCGAGTCCCACGCCGGGGCCCGCTCGGCCCTGGCCCTGCGCTTCGCGGGCATCGACGCCCTGGTCATCATCGGCAAGGCCGAGCGGCCGACCGTCCTGCACCTCGGCGCCAACGTCATCGAGTTCATGGAGGCCGGCTACCTGTGGGGCAAGGACGCCCTGACCACGGGCAAGCTCCTGCGCCGCATCCTCAAAGGCTCGGGCCACCGCACCATCATGCGCATCGGGCCGGCCGGCGAGAACAAGTCGGCCATGGCCTGCATCAACGTCGACACCTACCGCCACTTCGGACGCCTGGGCGGGGGCGGCGTCATGGGCGCCAAGAACCTCAAGGCCATCGCCGTGGAGGGCAACGGCTCCTGCGACCTGCCCCAGGGCAAGGAATACTCGGCCCTGTTCGCCGACATCTTCCGCAAGCTGACCGACACGGACATGATGCGCAAGTACCACAACCTCGGCACGGCCTCGAACCTCGAAGCCCTGAACGAACTCAAGGCACTGCCCTGGCGCAACCTCCAGGCCACCTCGGATCCGGGCATCGACGGCATCACGGGCGAACGCTTCGCCGACGACACCCTGCTCCGCAACGCCGCCTGCTCGGGCTGCCCCGTAGGCTGCATCCACATCGGCTTCGTGCGCGAAAAGTTCCACAAGGACAACCAGTACCTCTACCGCCAGGTGGGCTACGACTACGAACCCATCTTCGCCACGGGCTCCATGCTCGGCCTGACCAACGCCCCGGATGTGCTGACGGTCATGGACGAGGTGGAGAAGGCGGGCCTCGACGTCATGAGCGGCGGCGTGGCCTTGGCCTGGGCCACGGAGGCTCTGGAGAAGGGCGTGGTCACGCGGGAGCAGACCGGGGTCGACCTGCGCTTCGGCGACGCCCAGGGCTACATGCGGGCCGTACACATGCTCGGCGGCGCCGTGAACGACTTCTGGCGCACCCTGGCCGGGGGGACCATGGCCGCGGCCGCGCGCTACGGCGGCGAGGACTTCGCCTGCGTCCTGGGCCAGGAGATGGCCGGATACGCCACGGGCGAGGTCTTCTACGTGGCCCAGGGCCTGGGCCTGCGCCACTCCCATCTGGACACCGGCGCCTACACCTACGACCAGTCCAAGGCCCCCAAGGACGTGGACAAGGCCCTGACCTTCCTGCTGGAGGACGAACGCGAGCGCGTCATCCTGACCTCCATGGTGGCCTGCCTCTTCGCCCGCAAGGTCTACGACCCCGAGACCCTGCGCCAATGCCTGACGGTCCTCGGCGGCCAGGCCCTGGCCGACGGGCTGGACGAGGCCGCCGCCCGCATCCAGAAACTGCGCTGGCAGGCCCGCGCCTCCGGCGGCTACGATCCCATGAACGTTCGCATCCCCAAGCGTTTCCTGGAGGTCGAAACCTGGAAGGGCCGCACCGACCCGCAGTACCTGGAAGAACTCCGCCTGGCCTACGCCGGGGCCATCCGGGAGATGTGCGGCCCGGAAAACTGATTTTTGCGACCTGAAACGAACCAGGGCCGGGTTGAAGAATTCCTTCGACCCGGCCCCTCTGTTTCAGGCATCGAGCGACACTTCCGCCACCCTGCGATACTCCGGACCCGACGGGAGCAGGACGCTCTGCCAGAGCACGACGCTGTCCACACCAAACGCGGGCCAGTCCCGCGTCAGCGCCTTGGCGAGGCCCGGCCAATCGTCCCCCCTGGCAGCCTCCCTGACCCGGGCCACGGTGACGTGGGCGGCGAAGGGCCGGGTTTCGGCGGCAAAGCCCACACGGGACAGTTCAACGTCCAGGGCTGCGAAATATTCAGCGCACTCCCGCATACCTTCGGCGAATCCCAACCAGACTACGCGCGGCGCGCCCCGGGGCGGAAAAAAACCGCCCGACCCGCCCTGCAGTTCGAACCGCCCCCGAGTCGCCGCCCGCATGGCCTTGACGATGCCCCCGACCTTGGTCTCGTCCGTCTCCCCCAGGAACTTGAGCGTCAGATGCGCCAACTCGGGCCGCACCCAGGACACCTTGGACTTGAGCCGCCCTCTCCACGCGCCCTGCACCTCGCGGATGCCCCTCGCGTACTCCTCGGGAATGGGAATGCCGATGAAAAGCCTCATGCCGCCGCGACCTCGCTGCGCTCTCTTCACGTCCTGAGAAAAAGCTGCCCCGCACCACCAAGCGAGTCCGGGTCGGGGCGTCGCGGGCGCGTCGACTGTCCGACCGAACCAGGCATCGTTTGGTTCCCCGTCGTCAACCACCCCGAGCGCAACCTCCGCGCCCTGCACGCGACGGGGAACCATTACGAGGCCGGCGAGGAAGTTTCGACGCGTCCGCGACGCCCCGACCCGGACTCGC
>DPKT01000276.1 GCA_003542385.1 Desulfomicrobium sp. | reverse complement strand
TCGTCGGCGCGAAGGTCGAGGTCGGCGGATCGAAAAGGGCGTCCGTACGTCCGAAGACGTCGGTCAGACGCCCCAGGGCCAGGATCAGGGCCGAGGCCCCGACCAGTGAGTTGACGCCTTCGGCCGGGGTGGAGGCGTGGCACTGTCGGCCCAGGACCGTGAACTTGAGCCACAGGACGCTCTTCTCGGCCACCTCGATGGCCGAGCCGTCCTTTGTCCCGAAATCCGGGATGACGACGAGATCGTCCGCGGAGAAGACATCCGGCCGCTCGCGCAGGATGTGCTCGATGCCCANNCCTCGTCGGCGGCCAGCAGGATGCCCAGGGAAAGGTCCGTTGCGGCCCCGGTCTGTTCCAGGGCGCGCAGCAAGAGCAGGGCGCTGACCAGGCCCTGATGGTTGTCCTCGACGCCGCGCCCGTAGATGAGATCGCCTTCCCGGCGCAGGACGAAGGGGTCCGACTGCCACAGGGACAGGTCGCCGGTGGGGACCACGTCGGTGTGGGCGATGAGCCACAGGGTGCGCGGGCTTCTGCCGGGGCGCCGGACCGCGAGGCTCGGCCTGACGCCGCTCTCGACCCTGGCGTCCGGGGCGTCGATGCGCTCCACCGTGACGCCTTCGAAAGCGGACAGGTATCCGGAAAGCCATTCGGCCTTGGCCGCCTCCCCCTGGCCGCCGTTTGTGGGGCCAAGGGCGGGGATGGCCACCAGCGCGGTCTGGAGCCGGACGAGCTCGTCGGCGCTGCGGTCGATGATGTCGAGAGTGGCCTTGAGCATGGCTGTGCTCCTTGCTGGTCTCCGGGAGCATTGCCCGGAATTTTGAGGAAAAAAAAGGCAGGATGATCCTGCCTTGTGCGTGAACTCTGGTGCTGGACCTAGCGGCCTTTGGCAGCGCGCTTGGAAGCCTTGAGGGGGTTGACCTTGGCCTTGCCCTTGGCGGGCGCGGACTTGGTGTGTGTCGCGAAGTTGCAGCTGCCCAGCTTCCACTTGACGGCGGGCTGGGGGTAGCTGCCGCAGTACTTGCCGCCCTCGAATTCCTTGATCCGCTCGCAGCCTTCGCACTGTTCCACAATCTGTTGCATGACAACGCCGTTGACCTGAACGCCTTCGTCGGTCTTGACGGCATTACTGAAATCTACTGCCATGAGGCTCCTCCATAATTTTGACCTGAAATGCTGCCGCGCCTTTGCCCGGTGGAAACGGCGGCTGTTCGCGAATCACCGGAAACTCGTTTTCTTTTTCGAATGGGTGACAAAAGTCAAGACTTTTTTTCCTCATGCAACTGGCGCAATTGCTGATTCGTATCGCACTCTTCACCGTTGCGGGGTCCGTCATGAACGATCTGCAGACCGGCTGTCTCCTGCTGCACGGCTATGCCGGGCGGCCCTTTGAAATGAGCTATCTGGCGTCCGATCTGCGCGCAGCGGGGTACGAGGTCGAAGTCCCGTCCCTGCCCGGGCACGACGGCGACCCCGAGGCCTTCGAGCGCAGCCGTTTCGAGGATTGGCTGGCCGGGGCCGAGAGGGCGCTTTCGGCCCTGCGGGCGCGGTGCCTACGGGTATTCGTGGCCGGGTTCTCCATGGGCGGGACCCTCGCCCTGGCCCTGGCGCAGCGGCATGATCTGGCGGGCGTCTCGACCATCGCCGCACCTGTCTTCCTGTGTCGGCTCTTTCCCTATTTCTCGCCGGACCCGCTGCTGTTTTGCAGCGGGCTGCTGCGCTTCTGCCGCCCTCGGCTGTCGGCCTCCGCACCCAGGCCGGAGTCCAGGCGCATCGCGCCTTGGCAGGGGTACGAAGGCACGCACTTCGTCCGGCCCCTGCACTCGTTCAAAGTCGCGGCCGGCAAGGTGCGGCGGGGGCTGGAACGCGTCACGGCGCCGATCCTGGTCCTGCACGGCGCCCGGGACCGGGCCGTTCACCCGGACAACGCCTGGGACATCCTTTCGCGGGTGTCAAGCGTGCGACGTGAACTTCATCTTCTGCACATGCGCGAAACTCTTACCAGCGGGCACCTGCTGGTCACGCACGAAGAAACCAGGGCCTCGGTGAGCGCCCTGGTTCTCGGCTTCGTGGGGTCCTTCGGGTGAGCCCGATATTACGAAGGCTTGATCGTGTCTTCCAGGGTGAGGAAGGGAATGTCTTCTTTCGTGTTGCCCCTGGAGGAGTCGTCGCCGAAATCGAGCAGAATCTCCGTTTCTTCGGCCATGGGGGATTTCTTGGCCGGAGCCGGGTTCTGCCGCGGCTCTTCCGTCAGGGGCGCGAGCATTTCCTCGAGCTCGGGAATGAAGAGGTCCTCGCGCTTGGGCTTTGAGATGGGCGGCGTGGGCTCTGCCGGCGCATCGAAGGACGCGCTGAAGTCCAGCTCGGGCATGTCCTCCACGGGCATGGAGTCGAGGAAGAGGTCGTCGTCCGCCTTGGTCGTGGGTTTTGCTGCGGCCGGGGCCGACGGCTTGGCCTCAGGTCCCTCGGTGGAAAAGTCCAGTTCAGGAAAGAGCGAAACGTCGATGTCGGCATCCTTGGAGGACGGAGGAATCTGGGCCGGGGCAATCAGGTGGGAGAGTTCGTCCTCGCCGCCGGAGACGTCCATGACCGTTTCAGGTTTGACCGCGGAAGCCGCAGGGGCTGCCTGGGCGGAGATCGGGGCAACCCAGTTGACGCCGCTGGCGGTGATCCAGCTCAGGTAGAGGGCCTTGCGGGTTTCTTCCCAGTCCGCTCCGCACTTGGGGCAGGCCGCGACATGGTCAAAGGAGTGAAATCTGCATTTTTTACAGTACATGGCGTGTCCTGAATTGGAATTGGTTCATGTTTGCACTTGTATGTCTATACCGAAAAGCTTCTCTTATGCAAGCCGATTGACCCTTCCTGAAAAAAGAAAAACCGGGACGGAGGGGCCGAGGGTCGATGCTGTCCGAAGCGGGCGGGCAGAATGCAGGAGTGCATGCATCACGCGCGCCTGCTGGGAAAAAGAGAGGGGCGGAAGATTTCTTCCGCCCCTGATCAACCGGAATGTCGTTAAACCAGATGCGATGTGATGCTTGTGAACCGTTTCGCGCCGGATTGGGGCCGGCGCCACGAGTACTCCTGTACGGATTTACCGGAATAAACGCCTCAACAGTCTGTTTCCTGGTTCACTTCGGGGTTTCCTTCCAACGCGCCATGACCACATTACTGGTTCACGGTTTCCAACCAACGCGCCTCGATTTTCGATTCGGAAAGATGTTCCCTGATTGTGTTGACTGCCTACACACCTGTGTTTCGAGGATTTTTTCCAGGTTTCCTTGCTACACGCCTCTGCTTTAGAGATGTTGTCGTCAGTTTCCTTGAAGACATCGCCATGGATTCAAGAACCTGTTCAGTACGCATGCGTTGGTTCTTGATTTCGATTAGTAGTCCCGCTGCTGAAGAAGTCAAGGATTATTTCTTGCGCAGCCTGTCCGCCATGATCCTGGTAAAGGCCGCGAAGATGCCGCAGATGATGCCCATGAAGAAGGCCTTGACCGGTTCGTATCCGAACCAGCTGGCGATCATCCCGATGGAGCCGCCGACGATGACGCCTCGCAGCACCGCGTGGCTCGGTGAGTTTTCCTGAGATCTGTCGCTCATGTCTGTCCTGTTGTCGGGACGGAATCCCGTTTTTTTGCATCCATCAGTGCGTGAAGCTGGTGCAGGATGCGTTGTTTGTAGAACTGGACCACTTCCTCGCGGTTCATGATCATGTCAAGCTGCCGGGTGTGGATGAGGATGTGGCCGAGGATTTCGAGGTGGTCCTCGACGAACGCCTGGTCGCAGTCGTCCAGACGGGCGAAGAGAGCGTCCTCCCGCACGCGGGTCTGAAAGCCGAACTCGTCGAGAACCTCTCCCACGAACCGGGCCCGCCGAACCCTCCGCTGCTGGTCCGCCGCGCCTCCCTTGAACTGGAAACGGATGTAGTTCTCGCGCGGTCTTGGTCCGGCCAGGGCTTCGACGGACGTGAAGTGGTAGCCGAACCTCGACTGCAGGTTGCAGAAATGTTTCGAGATCATGAAATAGTTCTTGTCCGCGAAGTGCGACGCCCTGGCCGGTTCGAGGTTGGCGTTGGTGGCGGACTGGAACAGGACGGACATGAAGCCCTTGCCGTCGAGGCCGGGAGGCCCCTCCCAGGGGAAGGCCACGATGCCGCGCCACAGGGCCAGCATGGGCACGGAGGCGATGTTGTCCAAGGGCACCATCTTGCCCGGGGTTTCCTTCACGAAGCCGTCCTCCAGGTTGATGATCCACCACTGCATGGGGATCACGGTCTTGAGCTGCTTGCTCGACCTGGGGGAGAAGTCGTGGTCGCGGCCGAAGCTGAACATCTCCTGCACGGACTTTTCGTGGCAGAATCTGGTGATGTCGTGCAAGGTTCTGCAGTTGACCGCCGTGAAGTCCAGGGCGTCCGGGTCCAGGAGGTTCAGGGGGGTGATGTGCCGGATGACGCGCTCGAGGGTCTGGAAAACGGGGCTGCCGGCCATCATGTTGGGCCGCTCGGGCTTGCGCACGAGCAGGTCGTCCTGGCGGCCGGGGTAGATTGCGGCGTTGTCGGCGTCGAGGGTGATCTCCTGGCCGGGGGTCAGAAGGGACGTGGCCGACGGCACGCCGAACAGCGCCGGCACGCGGAATTCCCTGGCCACGTTGGCCAGATGCCCGGCCACGCTGCCCTGCTCGGTGATGATGCCCTGGCACCTGTTCAGGACCGCGGCCCATTTCGGTGCGGCTTCGACGCAGACAAGGATGGCGTTGTCCGGCAGCACGAGGATGTCCACGTCCTTGCGCACGATGTGCACCACGCCGAAGGCTGCGCCGGGGCTGGCCGTGCGTCCGCCGTGGACCAGCGGGGAAACGTCGGACAGCAGGACCGGCGAGGCTTCGGGCGCCCGGACTTCCAGGGGCCGCGTCTGCAGCAGCACGAGACCGCCTTCCGGGGTGCAGGCCCACTCGATGTCCTGCGGCTGCCCGTAATGTTCTTCGATACGCATGGACATGGCCGCCAGATCGATGACCTGAGCGTCGGCCAGGGACGGCATTTCGCAGTGCTCCGGGTCCAGCGAGACCCGGCACACCCCTTCGGTGGGCGAACAGATCAGGGCCGACTCCTTGCGGGGCACTGTCCTCTCGACGATTCGGGGCTCGGGTCCCTTCTCGAGCACAAACTCGTCGGTGGTGGCCGTTCCGTCGACCACGCCCTTGGCCACGCCCCAGGCGGAGGTGATGCGCATCCGTTCGTCCGCGGCGTTCAGGGGGTTCGTCGTGTAGGTCACGCCGCCGGACCGCGAGGTGACCATGCTCAGGCACCCCACGCACATCAGCACGTCGTCGTCCCGGATGCCGAGCATGTAGCGGTAGGTCATGGCATGGGCGGAATATTTGCTGGCCACGATTTCCTTGTAGCCGTCGATGAGGCTCTCTCGGTCGAGGTTCAGCATGGACTTGTGCTGCCCGGCGAAGGAGGCGCCGGCGCTGTCCTCGCCCAGGGCGCTGGAGCGCAGGGCCACGTGCACCTGCCGCCCCTCCTGCTCGCACAGCCGGTCGTAGGCCGCGAGAATGGCTTCCTGCAGCTCCGCGGGAACCTCGGCCGCGAGGATCATGCCGCGGATCTTCGCGCACAGTTCCAGCAGCGCGATCGGTTGGTTTGTCGCCTCGTCGTCATCGACGTCCGCATCCGGCAGGGGGCAGGCGCTGAAATGCGCGGCCATGGGGTGGCCGAGGACGAGGCAGTTGATCTCCTCCCAGAGCCCAGTGTGCTGCATGAACGACTCGTAGGCGTGGGCGGTGACGGCGAAACCGCGGGGGACGGAGATGTGCAGGGTGTTCCTGAGCTCCCCCAGGTTGGCCATCTTTCCCCCGACATCGCCGACGTCGCCGGCCGTGATGTCATCGAGGTCCAGGATCAATTCGCGACGGCGGACGGCCTGACCGGTCGCCAGGCTTTCCTGGATCCGCTCCTGGATGTCGCGCAGGGTGTCGCGCAGGGCCAGGTACTTGCCGGGGGCGAGATAGAGCAGGTTTTCGACGATGTTGAAGACCTTGGTCGTCGCGCCTGTCACCCGCGAGCGCACGAAATGCATGCCGAAGTGACGGCGGCCCATGGCCGCCTCCTCGAGCTCGGTCATGAAGTCCAGAGCCCCGTTGTTGGCCGAGAGCAGGCGCCGGAAGGCCTGGTACCTGGCCCGGAACATGTCCTCCTGTCCGTTGTCCTGGCTCGTTTCGGGAGGCGGAGGCGGGGAAAAGATGCTTCTGATGCGCTGGATGAGGTTCATGTGACGCTCCGCGATGCAGGACCGCATTCATGGCCGGAGGAACCGGGCCCGATCGTCCTGGAGTTTCTGTGACACGATACGGCACCGGCCCGCAACTGTCCGGGCAGACGGTAAATCAGTGGTACACTCCCGACATGAAATTGTCGGCCATGACCTTCACCGCGTTTTCGCTGGTCATGAGCATGTCCATCTGCCGGGTGACGATGAGCAGCCTTCCGAGTTGGTCCAGGCGTTCCGCCGTTTCCGTGAGCGAGTATTTCTGGAACTTGGCCTGGGTCATGTCGCCGCGGACCTCCGTGGCAAACCCGAGCCTGTCCAGAATGAGCGCGATGCATCTCACCCTGCGTTCTCTCCTGATCTCGTCGGCCGCCCCGCCCTTGAACTGGAACGTGATGTAGTTCTTGGACACGGTCTCGCCGCAATAGGCGTCCACGACGCTGTAATGGTAGCCGACGCGGGAACTGAAGTTCAGGTACTTGTCGGATATGATGCCGTAGCTTCGCTCGCCGAAGCGCTGGGCCTGGACAGTCGGGGGTTCGAGCATGTGCTGGCTCATGACCGAAAGGAATCCTCCGACGTCGACGGGCCGCGGCCCGCGGACGTGCACGTCCGGACGGAGCATGCCGGACAGCAGTGCGGCCAGGGGTTCGGAAGTGATCTGGTCGGGGTAGACATACGGGCCGTCGACATCCTTCAGCCCTCCGCCGAGGTCGATGAGATGCAGGTCGATGGGCAGCTTGGCCTTGAGCTGGCAGGACACGGACCCTGCGTCCGAAGCCCGGTCGCTGATGCGGAACATCTCGGTGTAGCAGAGTTCATGCACGAAACGCATGACGTCGTGCAGGGTGGTGCAGGAGTCGGGCTTGAAGACCGGGGACTTGGGGTCCAGCAGGTGCAGGGGGATGATCTGATCCGCGACCTGGCGCAGGACGGCGTGCACGGGCGTGTCGGCGACACGGACGCTGCGCGAGGACTTGAAGGCCATGAGCTCGGGCACCTCCCCGGCGTAGACGCGGCCGGTGATGGCGTCCACCGTGATTCGTCCGCCTGCGGCGATCAGGCTGACGGCGCCCTTGGCATTGAGCAGCGTCGGCACGTTGAATTCGCGGGCCAGGGACGCCATGTGCCCCGTGATGCTGCCCGCCTCGGTCACGATGGCCTGGGCCCTGTTCATGACCAGAACGTAGTTGGGCAGGGAGTGGGGCGCGACGAGAATGCCGCCTTCGGGGAAGTCCGCCAGATCGGTAAGCCCCTCTGCCAGGACGGCAGGGCCGGTGCCGATGCCGGAGCAGGCGATCTCCGCGCCCTCGAGGATGAGCTGCGCGCCCTCGATGGCCTGGGTGGCGAGACCCCCGTGGTGGGCGTGCGCCAGCCGCATGGGCCTGCTCTGCAGGATCAGGATCCGGCCGTCGGCGTCCAGGGCCCACTCGATGTCCTGGGGATGGTGGTAGTGGGCTTCGAGGCGGGCGGCGATGTCCGCAAGCTCGAAGACGTGGTGCGGTTCGAGGCAGGGCGCGCGGCGCAGATGGTCGGGCACGCTTTCCTCGTGCTTGCCCGAGGCGTCGGACACGAGTCGCACGGGCTTGTCGGCGATGTTGCGAAGCGTGATGCTCGGGGGATCGCCGGGTTTGATCTGCCAGGTGTCCGGCTCGATGATGCCGTCCACGGCGTAGGCACCGAGGCCCCAGACGGCATTGAGGACCATCTCGTCGGACAGCGGATTCACGGGGTGGCGCGAGAAGACGATGCCGCTGGCCGCGGCGTCGACCATGCGGATGCAGGCCATGCCCATGGCGCACTGCTCGAAGGATACGCCGTGGTGGATGCGGTAGGTGATGGCCCGGGGGGAGAAGAGGCTGGCCAGCACTTCGCGGAAGGCGCTTTCGAGGCTGTCCCGCCTGACGCCGAGGATGGTCCGGTACTGCCCGGAGAAGGACAGGATGCCGTCCTCGCTGATGGCGCTGGAGCGAAGGGCCGCGCGGGTCCCGGCGGGGTCGTCGAAGGTCGAGTCCCAGGCCTGGAGAAGGGCTTGCATGACGTCGTCGGGCACGGCCACGCCGTCGATGGTCCTGTAGATGGCCTCGGATACGGACACGACCGAAGCCGGGGCGTCGGGGCGGGCCTCGCGCAGCAGCTTGAGGATTTCGTCGCGCAGCCCCTTGCTGTTGAGGAAGGCCTCGTACGCGGCCGTGGTGATGGCGAAACCAGGCGGGGTCGGGATGCTTGCGCGATTGCGCATTTCGCCGAGGTTTGCGCATTTGCCGCCGACGACATCGACGAGGTCCTTGTCCACGGCGTCCATGGTGAAGGTATAATCACGGATGGCTGGTTGTGGTTTGCTGTCGAGGATGCCGGTGATTCGTGAATTGATGTGTTCGACCATCTCGGGAAGCACGGCGTAGCGGTTGCCGGAGATGGCGTTCAGGGCCGTGACCATGCGCATGGTGTGGAAGACGCTCCTGGTGGCCAGGGCGCGGATCTCGCTCATGCTGAACAGGTTCGAACCTCTGAGCTTCTCGTCGATCTCGGCCATGATCGTCCCCAATTCCGCGTTGGACAGGAGCAGGTCCTTGAAATGCATGTACTGCAGGCGAAAGGAGCGCAGCAGCGCCTCGCTCTCGGGCTGCTCTTTCTTGCGTCGGATCAGAGAATCCAGGAAATTGCGCAATCCCATGACACATCCTCGCGGGCTGCCGTTATTGTTCTCTGCCGGTCAGGACGTACCGTGAGGACGGTCCCTTGCCGGTCTTTCTCAGCAGGCCCCGGGAAACCAGTTCCTGCAGGTCGTATTGCGCGGTGCGGATGGAAATCTCCTCGCCGACCGCATCCTGGTACTGTGCACGGTTCGTGCCACCGTTTTTCAGGATCGTCGGCCACGCCTTCCGTTGCCGGGCGTTGAGTTCCTGCACCGCGGACATGACGCGTGCGTTGTTGCGCGTTTGCGCGACAGGGGGCGAGGAGGTCTGTTGCGCTGCTTTCGTGTCTTCTGCGGCGGCCTGCGTTACGGTTGAGGTTTCGGCAGCCGGCCGCTGAATCTGGACATCCTGCTGGCCGGCCATGTCCGTAGCCATCTGCGTGCCGGGCTGGCCCAGCACGATGTGCTCCGCCAGCAGGATATCGCCCTCGGCAAAGGTCAGGGCGCGCGTGATGGAATTCCTGAGCTCGCGGATGTTTCCCGGCCAGTCGTGATTCATGAGCTTGTCGAGGGCCCCTCTGCTCAGTTCGGGCGGGGTTCCACCCGCGGACTGGGCTTTGAGGAAGTGGCGAACCAGGGACGGGATGTCCTCCTTTCGGTCGCGCAACGGCGGGGTGGTGATGGTGATGACGGCCAGCCTGTAGTAGAGGTCCTCCCGGAAGGAACCGTTTCGCGAGCATTCGAGCAGGTCAACGTTGGTGGCTGCGATGACCCTGGCGTCGAAGGGCTGGTCCTGGTCGCTGCCCAGGGGTCTGATGGTCCGCGCGGCCAGGGCGCGCAGCAGCGCCTGCTGGACCTTGGGCGAGGCGTTGCCGATTTCGTCCAGATGCAGGGTGCCGCCCGATGCGGCGAGGAAGGCGCCCTTGCGGTCGCCCTTGGCCTCCGAGAAGGCCCCTTTGACGTGGCCGAACAGGGCGTCCATGAGCAGATTCTCATCCAGCGCCCCGCAATTGATCGAAATGAAAGGCCGCGAAGCCCTGGTGCTGGCCCGGTGGATCGCTTCGGCCGTCAGTTCCTTCCCGGTGCCGGTTTCGCCGATGACAAGCACGTCGGCCATGACCTGGGCGGCCTTCTGAATCATGGCGTTCAGGTTGCGGACGGCCTGGCTGGCGCCGACGATGCCGAATGGCGCCCCGTTTTCGAACGATTTGTCGATGTAACGCCCGGCCTCCCCAAGGGAATCGAGGCACACGGGCTGCCGTTGCAACTCCTCCAGCGCCTGGATCTGCCTGACCTTGGTCTCCTCGCGCGCGGCGTGCAGCTGCAGGACAAGCACATTCATCGCGTTCTGGAGATGGCGCAGCTCCTTGGGCAGCGGCGAAAGGCCGAGGATGGAGGAATCTTCTCCCAGGGCCAGCTTTTCCGTCGCGGCGGTCAGTGCCTTGAGGGGCCTGCTGATGCGTCGGTTGACGTAGAAAAAGGCGGCCACCGTGAGCACGAGGGCCGCCATCCAGGCCACGGACAGGGCCAGGGCTATCTCGTAACGCGAGGACTTGAGCATGAAGCTGCTGTCGATGCAGCCGAGGCCCCCGACGATGGCGGGGTTCTGCTGCTCCTCCTCCTGGAAGCGGATGGGGACGTAGTACAGGAAATGGTCCCGCTCGGGATTTGCCGGGTCGTTCAAAAAGTTCGAGAAGTCGGCCTCCCCGTCCCGTCCCGACTGCACCGCCGAGACGACGGCCCAGTACTTCTCGTATTGGGGGCTCGGACGGAACGCGCTCGCGAAGCCGGGACGGCCGACGTCGCCCTGCAGCCCTGTGCGGATGGCGTCGACGGAGATGTGCCCGCGCCCGGGCCCAAGGGGGCCGGTTTCGCTGATGAGCCAGCCTGAAAGATCGAAGAAGAAGCTGCTGACTCGCTCCTTTTCCTGAGGGAAAATGTAGAGCGGTGACTGGTTCGAGGAGAAGAGGGTCATGATCCGCTGCATCTCGACGATGTCCAGGGACAGGGTCAGGTAGCCGAGGAAGGTTCTGGCCGAGTCATATACCGGGGTGCTCAGCCGGATCACCGACAACTCGATGTTCTGGGGCGTGCCGGCCACGGGCACGGAAGTGTAGTAGACCTGTACCGGCTGGTCGATCTGCACGTAGTCGTGGACGGCCCTCCCCCCGCGCTCCCTCTTGTGTATCGTCCCGAACTTGATTTCCGAAGCCTTGTCGTCCGGAACCCTCCAGATCTGCTCCCCCGTGTTCAACAGCAGGAAGTTCTGCTTCGTTTCCACGGCGTGGAACGCGATTTCGGCGTACTGCCTCCTCTTGGCCTCGGGCTTGCTCGCCATGTACCGCTGGATCGAGTCCGGGGTCGGGTCCATGCCCGCGATATGCTCGAGCTCGAAGCGGGCATCCAGGAGCAGGTTCTCGATGGTGTGGGCTAGTGCCAGGGCCCTCGTGTGGGCGTTCCGCGCATACGCGCGGCTGAGATAGTGGGTCGTGATGCGGTAGGTGGACACGGTCATGGCGAGCATGACCGCGGCCATGAGCGGAGTTCCCACCAGCAGCAGGAGTCTGGTGATGCTCCACTCTTTGAGCGGGCGTTCGAGATTGAGGACCGGGTTGAGTATCGGCGGGTACGAGTAGCGCATGCGAGCTCCTGGCCTGTCGCTGGAGATGCGAAAT
Source organism: Desulfomicrobium sp. (assembly GCA_003542385.1). GTDB lineage: Bacteria > Desulfobacterota > Desulfovibrionia > Desulfovibrionales > Desulfomicrobiaceae > Desulfomicrobium. The sequence goes on along the minus strand of DPKT01000276.1, from coordinate 11,222 downwards.
GTTTTGTGCATTTTTTAACATGACGCGAAATATTGCGCAATATCTTTTTTTAATGATCTGGAATGTAATAGAAAATTGATGCGCGAAGTGTAGTGGCACACTCCTTGCCTCACAGGGGATGACAGTGCGTGACTGGCGCTGGTCCCGAACAAGAAGTCGCCCCAAGGGGCGAAGTCGGAAAGAGGCAAAGCCGCCCGGGCAGACGGGCGGAGTGGGGTTGAAAACATTCTGGAGGTAACAATGAAAGCGAAATTGAGCAGGCTGTGGTGGTCACTCATGGCAATGATCGTGCTGTGTCCGGGCTTCGCCCTGGCCGCAGGCGGAGGCAACGAGGCTCCCATCGTGATCGTGGCCGACACGCGCAAGCTGACGGGCGTGTTGGCGTGGTGGGCCAATCTGTACAACGAGAGTCATCTGCAGTTCATGCTCCTGACGATCGTTCTCATTCCCGTCACGGGCGTCGTCTTCGGCGTGATTGCAGACCTCATCATGTCGAGGATCGGCATCGACCTGAAGTCCAAAGACCTTCCCGGCCACTAAACCCCACTCACGAACAAGGAGACATGAACCATGGAATGGCTATACGTACTCATGCCCATCGCGGGCGTTAAAATTTTCTGGCCCGGCCTGATCATTCTCGGCGTGGGCGTCGGCATCATCGGCGGGTTCTTCGGCATGGGCGGCGCCTGGATGGTCACCCCCGGCCTGAACATCCTGGGCTTCCCCATGGCGTTTGCCATCGGCACGGACATCGCGCACATGGCCGGCAAGTCCCTCATCTCCACCATGCGCCACGGCAAGTTCGGCAACGTCGACTACAAGCTGGGCCTCATCATGCTCGTCGGCACAGTCGTGGGCTTCGAGATCGGGGCCCAGATGGTCATGTGGCTGGAGCGCATCGGCAGCGTCGAGAAGGTCGTGCGCTGGATCTACATGGCCCTGCTGGCCGGCATCGCCTGGATGGTCTTCCACGACGTCGGCAAGCGCAAGAAGCTGGAGCGCGCCGCGGCCGCCAAGGGCGAGGTCCTCGACGACAGCGTCCAGGGCATCGACTTCGCCTCCAAGCTGCACAAGATCCACATCCCGCCCATGGTTCACCTGAAGGAAGCCGGCATCTACTGCTCCGCCTGGCTGCCCATCATCGTCAGCTTCCTGACCGGCTGGCTGGCCGGCATCCTGGGCATCGGCGGCGGCCTGATCCGCATGCCCGCCCTGATCTACCTCATCGGCTGCCCGACCCACGTCGCCGTCGGCACCGACCTCTTCGAAGTGGCCATCTCCGGCCTCTACGGCGCAGCCACCTACACCTGGAAGGGCCGCACCGAGCTTGTCGCCGCGATGATCATGCTGGTCGGCGCCGCCATGGGCGCCCAGGTCGGCGCGGTGGCCACCAAGTACATCAAGGGCTACGGCATCCGCATCGCCTTCGGCCTGGCCGTCGTGGGCTGCGCAGTCTCCATCTTCCTGAAGCTCATCAAGCCCTGGTTGCCCGGCTACGGGACCCTGCTGGACAACGCCTCGACCACGCTGGTCCTCGGACTCGTGGCCAGCATGTCCATCTACATCTTCATGAGGATGGTCGCCGGCGCCAAGCGCGAACTTGCCATGAAGAAGAACCGTTAGCACAGCGCGAACCGACAAGGAGAACACTCATGAATATCAAACGCACACTCATCCTGCTCTCCATCGCCATGCTGGCCTTCGGAGCGCTGGGCTGCGAAGAATACGGCAAGGTCGACCAGGGCCGGGTCATCGCCTTCGACAAGGAAAAGGCAACCGTGACCGTCATCGAGGACAAGAACATGGAGCCCTCGAACCCCGACTATTCGATCCTTCCGCCGCACACGTACACGCTGCCTACGGAACCGATCGACCGCGGCGCGGATCCCAAGATCGGGCTGCGCATGAAGCTCGACGTGGAGAAGAAGTACATCAAGATCTTCAACCCCAACACCCAGGCCCTTGAAGAGCTGCCCATCACCATTGTAGACGTGCAGAAGGACATCGCCAAGGACCACCCCCTGGTCTTCGACAAGGACAAGAACGCGGCCAAGAAGTTCCCCCTGGTCGACCAGGACAAGAAGACCATCACCATCTACTCCGGACGCCAGAAGATGCTCGTGACCTTCAGCGTTCCCGAGGAGTACTTCGGCATGCCCGAGTACACTTGGGAAGCCGGTGACGAAGTGCGCATCTACTGGAAGGAAAAGGGCAAGGCCCTGCGTTTCATGAACATCAGCAAGACGGACATCTTCAAGAAGTAACGCCTCGCGAGTGCGCGGGGCGGCCGATCCCCCTCCCGGCCGCCCCGCGCACCCGCCCCTTCAGGAGCGCGCCATGAGCGAATACAGATTTTTCATGCTGCACAAGATACTGGTCCTTTCGGTCAACGCCCTCGTCCTCGCGGCCCTGAGCGTGGCCATGTACCTGGCCTCGGGCAACCCCGAGGAGTTCACCCTCGTCTTCCTCCAGGTTTTCGGCTCGCTGCTCGTGCCGATTTTCGCCCTGGGCTGGGCCGGCAAGCGTTGGCTGCGGCGCAGCTTCGTTCCCTGCGGGGACGCGGCATGATAGTGGCCGAGCGGGTCTGGCGCATGCAGCGCCTGAGCGGCCGCGTGGCCATGGTCCTGCTGACCCTGGCCCTGCTGTGCCTCTTCGACGGCCTGCGCGGGGGCTTCCTCGGCAGCTCCGGCCAGATACGCCTCATTCCCGGCGAACGGTACCTTCTGAGCGGCCCCATGCCCCCCAAGACCGACCGCATAGAGGATTTCGTCATCGAGGGCGCCCCCGCGGACGGAGCCCTGCGTCTCGTCGCGGAAGGCGTCTTCACGGGGTTCATGTTCGGTGGCGGCATGTGGCGCGGGTATCTGGATGCGGATATGCGCGCCGTTCCGGGCAATTACGAGATCAGGGTGCGCGACAGGTTCGGCGAGAAGCAGAATCCCGCCCTGGTCTTCAGCGTGCGGGTCTTTGCCGGAGCCGAGGATCGCCGGGCGGCATCCCCGTCCATGGTCACACGCTGGATCGCCGTCGAACCGCGCCTCCTGGCCGCCTGTCTCGGCGCGCTGGGAATACTCGTGGGATGCTGGAATTTCCTGCTCGGGAGAAAATGGCACGGCGAACTGGTGGCGCACGGGTGCGGCGAGGTGTTCCGGATGAAGACCGTCGACGGACGCGCGGAGGTCACGGCCGACATGGGAAGTCCGTGCGACATCCCGCAGGGAGCCCCCTTTCGTTTCAGCCACCCTCTGCGCGGGGATGTCGGATACGGGACAGTCGTTTCTTGCGAGAAGGGCCATGTCACACTATATGTCGCAAATAACGCCCAGGTTCGTCCTGGCGACATAGCGTGCCCGGTAACCGTCTGAACCTCCGGAGGAGACATGAGTTCCCTTGAAGACTGCAAGCTCCTGTTCGTGGACGACGAGGAACAGTTCCTGGCCACGATCACCAAGTTTCTGCGCCGCAGGAAGCTTGACGTGGCCACGGCTCATTCGGGCCGGGACGGCCTGGACTGGTTCGCCGCCAATCCGGTGGACATAGTCATCCTGGACATCAGGATGCCCGGGTTGGACGGCGTGGAGGTCCTGCGGGAAATGCGCCGCCTCAAGGGAGACGACTTCGGGGTGATCATCCTGTCGGGACACGCCCATACCGACATCGCCCTTGACGCCATGCGTGGGGGCGCCAACGATTTTCTGCTCAAACCCTGTTCCGTCGACGAATTGCTCGAACGCATCGACATGCTTTACGACAGGCTGCTCGCGTTGCGGTTTGCCAAAGCGCAGGTGGGAAAAACATGAGCGAGTCCTTGCCACGGCGCGAACGCCGCACGCAAGGTGCCAAGAGCTTTCAGGCGGCGCCGCTTCCCGATGCCGTCCGTGCGGCGAAACACCAAGACGGGGTGTAATGTATGCCAGCTTTCGGGCTCAAGGATCTTGGAACGAAGATAGCCGTAACGGCCCTGGGCTTTTCCCTCATCCCGCTCATCGTGCTGGGCGTGACCATGTATTCCATGTTCGCCGAAACCTATCACTCCAAGGTCCAGGCGAATCTCGCCACCCTCGCAGAGAACAAGCGGCAGGGCATCGACCTCTTTCTGCGCGAGCAGGTCGCCCAGCTGCGCACCATCGCCAACTCCCATTCCGTCGAGGCCCTGTCCTCGCCCGACATGCTGGAGAGCATCCTGAACACCATGCAGATGAGCTCCAAGACCTTCATCGATCTCGGGCTGATCAACGAGGACGGGGTGCACGTCAGCTATTCCGGACCCTACAACCTGTCGCAGGCCAACTACAGGAACGAGACGTGGTTCAACGAGGTCATGGTGCGCAAGGTTTACGTCTCGGACGTGTTCAAGGGATTTCGGGGCTTTCCGCACATGATCATCGCCGTTACCAAGCAGGAGAAGGGCAAGGTCTGGATTCTGCGGGCGACCATCGATTCGGACATCTTCGATTCCCTGGTGCGCTGGCTGCAGGTCGGCGACCTCGGCGACGCATACCTGGTCAACCGCGCCGGCGAGCTTCAGACCCGCCCGCGCTTCGGCAACAAGGTCATGGAGATATACGCCCCGTTCCTCAGGTCTTCGTTTTCCGGCGCCAAGGTCATGGAACACGAGATCAACAACAAGAAGATCTTCGTGGGCGGCATCTGGCTCGAACAGAAGGACTGGTTGCTGGTCATCGAGGAGGACCAGCACGGTGAGCTCAGACCGCTTTTCAGGACGCAGGCCGCGACCTGGGGCCTCATGGGCGGCGGGGTCGCCGTCATCATCATCGGGACCCTGCTGATCACGCGCATGATCGTCGCACAGCAGGAACGCAGCGACCGGCAGCAGGCGCAGCTCAACGAGGAACTCATCCAGTCCAGCAAGATGGCCGCCCTTGGCAAGCTGGCGGCCGGTGTGGCCCACGAGGTCAACAACCCCCTGGCCGTCATCCGGGAGAAGGCGGGGTGGATGCGCGATCTGTTGGAGGAGGAGGACGTGCAGGCCAGTCCCAACTTCAAGGAGTTCGAGGACGCCGTGGCCAAGATCGAGCAGCACGTGGAGCGCGCTGGCAACGTCGTGCACAGGATGCTCGGCTTCGCGCGGCGCATGGAGCCGGTCTGCAACGACATCTCCGTCAACGACGTCATCAGGCAGACCCTGACCTTCCTCGACAACGAGATCAAGTTCAGGGACATCGAGATGATCTGGCAACTGTCGCCGGATCTTCCAAGCATTCAGTCAGACGCTTCGCAGATACAGCAGGTCCTGCTCAACCTGCTCAACAACGCCATCGACGCCATCGGGCGCAATGGACACATCACCGTGTCCACGGGTGTGGATGCGGAGTCGAGGATGGTCAGGATCGGCATCCGCGATGACGGTCCGGGCATGGACAAGGAGGTGCAGGGGCGGATTTTCGACCCGTTCTTCACCACCAAGAAGGTCGGCGAGGGCACGGGCCTGGGCCTGTCCATCAGTTACTCCATCATCAACAAGCTCGGAGGCAGCATCCGCTTCGAAAGCAAGGTCGGAACGGGAACCGAATTCACAATTCTCCTGCCGGTGAAACACCATGACTGAAAAAAACGGCGTCCAGATCGTGCCCGTGCATGCCGGGCCGAGAGTGTTGGTGGTCGATGACGAGCTGGATTTCATGGAAACCCTGGTCAAACGCCTCGAACGCAGAGGGTTCGAGGTCACGGGCGTCGGCGGCGGCCAGGAAGCCTTGCGGCTTCTCCAGAAAGAGCGTTTCGACGTCGTCGTCCTCGATGTCATGATGCCCGGCATGGACGGCATCGAAACCCTGCGCGAGATCAAGCTCGGCTGGCCCAGGACGCAGGTCATCCTGCTCTCCGGACACGGCGGCGAAGAGTTGGGCATGCGCGGCATGGCATACGGCGCCTATGCGTACCTGCTCAAGCCCGTGTCGCTGAAGATCGTCGTGGAGACGGCCTACAGGGCCTTCGAGGAAAGCGGCCTCCGCTGACGGGTGCATATGCGCCAGTACACACGCCAAACCATAAAACGCAATTTTTTCGTCGCGTTGCTCGTAGCCCCTTTCGTTCCCGTGGTCCTCGCCCTGGGCACGGGGGGCTACCTTTTCTGGAGTCATGTCCAGCAGAGCACGCTCAGCAGGCTCTCCCTCCTGACCACGCAGTACGTAACCATCCTGGACCGCTACCTCGACGATTTTCTCGGCGACCTGACCCTTGTGCAGGGGCAGGTCGGTCCGGGCGACGCTTCCCTCCGGAACGTGCTGGACTCTCTTCACGACAAGCGCGGGGAAGTGGTCGACGTCGCCTTGGTGGACCAGGAGGGAGAGGTCCTGGCCTACGCCGGGCCGAGGGTCTACAAAGGCGGGCACATCCTGCCCGGGCGCTGGCTCGAGGAGTCCCTCGAAAACGGGAGCAGCGTCAGCGGGGTCATGGCGGGACAGATGGGCCTGCCCCATTTCGTGCTGGCGCGGCGCCTGGAATCTGGCGGCGGGGCCACGGTCCTGCGGGTGTCCGTGGCCCCGGAAGTCCTGACCCGCATGCTCATGGCCTCCCGCGTGAGCGGCGTGGACGTCCTTCTCGTCGGTAGGGACGGGGACATCATGGCCGGCAGCGGAGGGCAGATCCTGACCCGGGACAGGGATCTGGCAGGCCCGGTGTTCCCGGAGCGCGTCGGGTCCGCCTTCCTGGATCAGGACTCGGGCGTGTCCTATGCCAGCGGCGTCATGCGCAACGGCGGATGGGTGGTGGTCACGCGCGAGTTGGCGCCCACGCTTTTCGGGGCCACCCGTTCAGCCGTGCTTTTCGTGGGGCTGTCCGTCCTGTTCGGCGGCATCGTGGTTTTTTTGTCCTCGCTGTACCTGACCGCGTACGTGGAGAAGATGCTCCTGATGCGCGACGAGGAGAGGGAGAAGCTGCGTGAGCAGCTCTACCGTGCCGGCCGGCTTGCCGAACTGGGGGAGATGGCCGCGGGGTTCGCGCATGAGATCAACAACCCCCTGCAGATCATGAAGAGCGAACAGGCATACATAGACATGCTCCTGCAGGAGTTCAGGACCCGCGCCGGGGATGACCGGGACGCGCTCAAGGACGTCGACGAGATCATGGCCAGCGTGGGGCAGATCAAGCAGCAGGTCGACAGGTGCGCGCGCATCACGCATTCGATCCTGAGTTTTGGTCGGGCCGGCAATACCGAAGAGCAGAACATCGATCTGGCCAGGTTCGTCCCCGAAGTGCTGACCATGGTCCAGAAGAAGCTTCAGCTCAACAATATCGCGCTCAAGCTGAACATATCCCCGTCCCGGCTCATCGTGCACGTGGACCCGGGCCGCCTGCAGCAGGTGCTGCTCAACCTCCTCAACAACGCCATCTACGCAATCGGCGAGACCGGCGGGGCGAGACCGGGCGAGATCGTCCTGTCGTGTGCGCCGGAGGGCGAGGACAAGGTGCGCATCGCCATCGCGGACAACGGTGTCGGCATCGGCCATGAACAGCAGTCCCTCATCTTCACGCCCTTTTTCACCACCAAGCCCGCAGGCAGCGGCACGGGTCTGGGTCTGTCCGTATGCCACGGCATCGTCACGAGCATGAAGGGTGTTCTGGACTTCGAAAGCGTCAAGGGACAGGGGTCGACGTTTTTTGTTCTTCTGCCCAGGGTGCCGTCGCAGGCCCCGTGAGCGCATTCAGGTGAATCAGATCAACGTTGAGGTGAACGTGGCGGACGATTCGTTGCGGGTCCTGCTTGTGGACGACGAGGAAAGCTATCTGCAGACCGCGGCAAAAGTGCTCCGACGCTGCGGGTTCGACGTCGAACTCTGCACCACGGGTCAGGATGCGGTCGATCTGCTGCGTCAGAGGATGTGTCAGGTCGTCGTCCTGGACCTGAAGATGCCGGGCATGAACGGACAGGAAGTGCTCGGAAAGATCAGGGATCATCACCCGGCCGTGCAGGTCATCATCCTCACGGGGCACGCTTCGGCGGACGACGCGGCGGCGTGCCTGACCAGGGGCGCGTTCGATTTCCTGGTCAAGCCCGTGGACATGTCGCATCTCATGGAACGGGTCAGGACGGCTTATGAAATATGGAAACTGTCCCCGGCGCGTTGAAGCCGGGAGCCACACGGCGGGAGGCGCGAAGTGAGCAGGCCGCATGTCGTCGTCGCGGACGACGAAGCCCGTTTTCGGGCGACAATCGGAAAGATTCTGGAACTCAAGGGATTCTTCGTGACTCCGGCCGAGAACGGGGACCAGGTGCTGGATCTGCTGCAGACCATGTCCCCGGACGTCGTCCTCCTCGACATCCGCATGCCCGGCCTGAGCGGGGATGAGGCCCTGCCGCGCATTCTGGCCATGAAGCCAGGAACCAGGGTGATCATCTTCACCGGGCACGGCGAGGAGGAGGGGGCGCGCAAGGCCCTGCAGGCAGGCGCCTTCGACTTCCTCTGCAAGCCGTGCGACCTGGACGTTCTCGTGGGACGCATCCATGACGCCGTGACCGCCCCGAAAAGCGGCCCGCCCAGGGAACGGAAGGTCACGGAGGTCATGATCCCCATTGAGCGGTATACGTGCGTGCAGGCATCGTGCACGGTCCGGGAGGGCATCGAGGCCCTCGGCAAGTCCTTCGAGAACTTCGTCTCTTCGGGGCTCGTCATGGAATCCGGGCACCGCGCGGTGCTCGTTTTCGACAGGGATGAGCTGGTGGGAGTACTGACCATGCGCAACCTCATCCAGGCCATGATTCCGGCTCACCTCCTGGCCGAGGACGGTTCCCTGCTGCCGTGCACGAAGTTCTCGCCCATGTTCTGGACTGGTTTTTTCAACACGAGAGCGCGTGCACTGGAATCCATGAAGGTGCGCGACATCATGAACCCGAGGTCTCCGGTCGTGAACTGCGAGGCGAACCTCATGCACGTGGCGTTCCTGCTGTGCGAGGAAAACCGACGTCGCGTGGCCGTGGAGCGCGACGGCAGGATCATTGGCGTCGTGAGGGAGCAGGAGCTGTTTCAGGAAATTTCCCGCCTCATCCTGCATCGCGATCTGGTCCGCTGACACGATTTCCCGGGTCGTGAAAAAGAAAAGCCATGGCCGCAGCAGGTGCGGGCCATGGCTTTTTTCGTTGTCGGACGACCGGGGAGCCTATTCGACGATCAGCCCTTGCAGGCGGCGATGATGGTCCGCATGAAGGCGGGCAGGTCTTCTGGCGTGCGGCTCGTGATCATGTTGCGGTCGGTGACGACTTCATTGTCGCGCCACGTGGCCCCGGCGTTGACCAGGTCGTCCTTGATGGCGAAGAACGAGGTCACGGTGCGGCCCTTGAGGACGCCTGCCGAGACGAGCATCCAACCGGCATGGCAGATGGCCGCCACGATCTTGCCCTGCTGGTCGAAGGCGCGCACCAGGCTGACCATGTTCTGGTCGCGGCGCATGTGGTCGGGGGCGTAGCCGCCGGGAATGATGATGCCCGCATAGTCCGCGACGCTGATCTCGGCCGGTGTCTTGTCCGCCTTGGCCGGGGTGCCGTACTTGCCCTCGTAGGTCTTGCCCGCCGAGGAAGCTACGACGGTCACTGCGGCGCCCGCCTCCTTCAGGCGGAAATACGGATACCAGAATTCGTGATCGTTGAACTGAGTGTCGACCAGAATGACGAAACGCTTTCCTGAAAGTTCCATCCTGTCCTCCGTGCGGTTCGGGGCGCTCGCGGTCCCCGTTGGTTCATGACTGGTTTGTCACGGTCTGCGACGTGACCCTGTTCCGGCCCTCGTGCTTGGCCTGGTAGAGCAGCCTGTCGGCGTGTTCGAGCAGACGGTCGCGGTCGCAGTCCGTGACGTCGACGCATGTCACCGCGCCGATGGACACGGTGATGTGGTCGGCCACGGGCGAAGCCTTGTGCTCGATGTCCAGCTTTTCAACGGCGCTGCGGATGGCCTCGGCCAGGTAGCGGCAGCCGTTTTCCCGCGTGTCTGGAAGCAGGATGATGAACTCTTCCCCCCCGAAGCGGGCCAGAAAGTCGGCGGCGCGCCCCAGAGAGGATTGCAGGACCCTGGCCACGGCCTTGAGGCAGTCGTCCCCGGCCAGGTGGCCGTAGCAGTCATTGTAGTTCTTGAAGTGGTCGATGTCGATGAAGAGCAGGGAAAGGGGGGCCTTGTTGCGGACAGCCCTGTTCCACTCGTGGGCGAATATCTCGTCGAAGCGGCGCCGGTTGGGGATGTTGGTCAGGCCGTCGAGGGTGGACAGGTTTTCGAGAAGGTCCCGGGTCTTTTTCAGTTCGAGATGGTTGCGGATGCGGGCCTTGATGATGGGAGGGCTGAAAGGCTTGCGGATGTAGTCCACGGCCCCGAGCTCCAGCCCCCTGGCTTCCTCGCTCGTCTCCCATCTGGCCGTGAGGAAGACCACGGGAATGTCCCGCGTCCGGGCGTTGTTCTTGAGCCGTTCGCAGACCTCGAAACCGTCCAGGCCGGGCATGACGATGTCCATGAGGATGAGGTCGGGCTGCGGGTCGTTGGCGGCCATCTCCAGGGCCATCTCCCCGGTCGTGGCGAAGACGAGGTTGTGTTCGTCCCCGAGGACGAGCTGGAGCGCCTTGATGTTGATGGGCTCATCGTCGACGATCAGGATCGTCTGGTTGCTGGGCGCGTGGGACAATGTGTCGCTCCTGGAGGGTTGCCGCAGCGTGGCGCGGATCATGGGGCGTTGCCTGCTGTGTGTTCTCCTTAATCATGTAGTCGCATTCGCCTTTTCATGCAACCGAGAGCGTCGGTCTGAACATGGCCATCGTAGATGAAGAAGCCTGCCGCTTCTTGCCGCCGCCGGAAAAACGGGCTACCTGCGCTGGACAAAAAATGTTGCAAGGACATGCCATGACAACTTCCGACAGCTTTCTCTTTGAACAGGACAAGACCGTCCAGCTGTACCATACCGGCCCCGCGGGCGAGTGCACCATCACCTCCCTGTGCCGCTTCGCCCAGGAAAGCGCGGGGCGCCACGCCGAACGTCTTGGCTTCGGCATGACGAGGCTGGGGCGTTTGGGCATCGCCTGGGTCCTGCGCGAACAGGCCATGCAGGTCCTGCGTTTTCCCGTCCTGGGCGAGACGCTGCGGGTCCAGACCTGGCCGACTCACGCCGAGCGCCTGCTGTGCCATCGCGACTTCCGCATTCTGGACGGCGAGGGGCGGGTGGTCGCCCTGGGCACGAGCGCGTGGTTCGGCTTGGACCTGGAGAGCCGCCGCCCGCGCAAGGCCGAG
>DPKT01000082.1 GCA_003542385.1 Desulfomicrobium sp. | reverse complement strand
GCCGTGGTCACCAGGACGAAATATGATCTTTTCAATGAGCTTCTTTTTGCCCGGTGAGGAGTGCTCCTCGCCGCGGAAGAAGGCCTCTATGTGACTCGACTCCGAGCGTCAACAAAAAAATTCATTTCTCGGAGATTAATTTCCAGCGCCGACAGTAAAATACATGCTACTTGTCGAAATTATTCAACTTTTAATTCGAGCTAAAATATCCTCAACATCAAGGGGAAGCGTTACGGCCCGTCGCGGCAGCCCGCGCCAGTCGAACAAAGCCGTCAGGTCGCGCGGCTCGGCCATGAGGGGACGATCGAGCAGGCCGGCCCGGTACGCCAGGTACCCCGTTATCGCACGTGGGGAGACGCCGGCCTCCCGCAGAACGTGCAACCCGCATCCTTCATGGCGTTTGGCCAGCCGCTCCCCCGAATGGTCCAGCATCAGAGGGACATGGGCGTATTTTGGAACCTCCCGGCCGAGGAGCCGAAAAAGAAGGATCTGCCGCGGCGTGCACGGCAGGATGTCCGCCCCCCGGACCACGAGGTTTATGCCCTGATCCAAGTCGTCCACGGCGACAGCCAACTGATAGGACACCACGCCGTCGGAACGGCGCAAAGGGAAGTCCCCTCCGCAGTCCATCCACCCCAGGCGCACTTCGCCATGGACCAGATCTTCGAAGACCGTCTCCGCACTCCCATGCAGGCGCAGAGAAGGCTTGCGCTCCTGCCCCTCGCGTTCGGCCCGCTCGTCAGCCGACAGCCCGAGGCAGGTTCCTGGGTAGACGGGCCCGACGTCCTCGGCATGGGGCGCCGAGGCCATGGTCTTCAGTTCCTTGCGCGTGCAGTAGCAGGGATAGGTATGCCCAAGGCGGGCCAACGTCTCGATGATCTCGGCGTAGCGCCCGAGGCGTTCGCTCTGCGTGTACGGAGCGAACGGGCCGCCCAGATCGGGCCCCTCGTCCCAGTCCAGCCCCAACCAGTCCAGATCGCGCATGATGCCGTCGATGAAATGCGCCTTCGACCGCGCCGGGTCGATGTCTTCCATGCGCAGCACCAATCGTCCTCCGGCCGAACGGACGGCCAGCCAGCACAGCAGGAACGCCCAGGCGTTGCCCAGGTGCAGATGGCCGGTCGGACTGGGGGCCAGCCGGCCGCGAACCGGCACGGATGCGTCGGATACAGGGGAGGTCATGGCCGATTTGGGGAACACGGTGTGGGGCATTTGTCAAGACGACCCGGGTTCACGCGCCGACGCAATCACTGCGGAACCAGGAACGCGTAGCAGGCCGGGAATTACCCGAGAAGACGGTAAATCCGCTCCATGTCGAGACTCTCACGAACCACACTCGCCAGTCGGTCCAGTGCGGCTTCCAGGTCATAGACCGCCTGGACGCTTCGCAACGGCACAAGCCCCTTGCGCACCCGCAGGCGGTCCAGGAAGGAACGGCGGAACGCGTCGGCATCGAACACACCGTGCAGGTACGTTCCCCATACCATGCCGTCCTTCCGCCCCCAGCCGATGACGGCCCCGTCGGCGCGGCTCATGACCTCATGGGCGGTTCCATCGAGAACTCTCGTCCGGCCGTGGTGAATCTCGTAGCCCCGCACCTCCTCGCCAGTTGGCAGGAAGACGCAGCCCGCCTGGCACAGCACCTTGTCGACGGCCATTTCCGTGGCCAATGGCAGCAGCCCCAGAGGACGGGCAGGGCGTCCGCCGCTCTCCACGCCCTGCGGATCGTCGATCCGCTCCCCGAGCATCTGCAGCCCCCCGCAAATGCCGACGACCTCGGCGGGGCTCGCCAGCACGGCCTGGGCCAGGCCGGAACTCCAGAGGTACTCCAGGTCCGTGAACACGTTGCGCGAGCCCGGCAGGATGACGGCGTCGGCCCCCGCCAAATCCTGCGGCGCGCGGGCGATGCGCACGGCCACGTCCGGCTCCAGCCGCAGCGCGTCGAGGTCCGTGAAGTTGGAAATATGCGGCAGATCCACGGCCACGACCGTCAGTTCCGCCTTGCCGCAGCCCGTCCGAGCTTCCTTGAAGCTGACCGAATCCTCCTCCGGCAGCCCAAGGTCATGCAGGTACGGCACCACACCGAAGGTCTCCACTCCGGTGAAGCGGCGGACGTAGTCGACGGCGTCGCCCAGGAGTTCCCGCTTGCCCCGGAAGCGGTTGACGATGAAGCCCGCCACCATCGCCCGCTCCCACTCCTCCATGACCTCCATGGTGCCGACGAAGGAGGCGAAGACCCCGCCCCGGTCGATGTCTCCGGCCAGGAGCACGCGTGCCCCGGCGTGCCGGGCCATGCGCATGTTGACCACGTCGTGGGACTTCAGGTTGACCTCGGCCGGGCTGCCCGCCCCTTCGAGGACCAGAACCTGATGCGTGGCCGCCAGTTCGTCGTAGGCCGTGGTGATGGTCTCGAAAATTTCCGGCTTGTAGCGGATGTATTCCCCCACGCTCATGTTGCCCACGGGCCGGCCGAGAACGATGACCTGGGAACCCGTCTCCGAATTGGGCTTCAAAAGCACCGGGTTCATGCGCACATCGGGCTCCAGCCGACAGGCCTGGGCCTGCAGCACCTGCGCCCGCCCCATCTCGCCGCCGTCGCGGGTCACGAAGGAGTTGAGGGACATGTTCTGCGCCTTGAACGGGGCTACGCTCAGGCCGTCCTGCAGGAAGATGCGGCACAGCGCGGCCGTCAGGACCGATTTGCCGGCATTGGAGGACAGCCCCTGCAGCATGATGGCCGGGGTCCTGCGGACCGCTTTGCGCCGAAGCCTTCCGGGTGCGAAAACTTCCGCCAGGGCTTCGGCCAGTCGCTCGTTTTCCTCGGCTCTGCGGACGGCCACCCGGAAATAGCCGGCATCCAGGCCCGCGTAATTGGCGCAATTACGGATGAGAATCCGGCGCGGCAGGAGCCAGGCCTGCACGGCGGACGCGTCCGGACCTGCGCTGCGGCACAGGAGATAGTTGGCGCTTCCCGGAAACAAGGTCAGCCCCAGTTCCCCGAGGTCGGCCGAAAGGCGGCTCCGCAGCCCGGCGACCGCCTCCACGGTCCGGACGACGTAATCCGAGTCGCGCAGCGCCTCCTC
>DPKT01000203.1 GCA_003542385.1 Desulfomicrobium sp. | reverse complement strand
TCACTTTTCGATGCTGTTTGACACCTGATAAGGGATCAGCGACCACATCCGGCCAGTGGTAGTGCCCGGGAAAGGTTCACTGAACATTGATGACCATGCGGACGGGTGCATTCGAAAAACCAGGGCAAGTCGCCGTAGGGCAGAAATATTTCCTGGCATTGAGAGAAAAGCCGGATTCCGAGGGGGGAAATGCTGGTGACTTCAGTGGTCGAAGTGTTGGCGCCGTGCCACGTTTCCACCAGAACACGTTTCATTGATTTGTTCCGTCGCATGCAGTTCGTGCAAGGCTTTCATAAACCGTGCTTGGAGGTTGCACTTGCCGCGCGATTCTTCCCAACGGCGGATGGTTGCCGGGCTGGCTTCTATGCGGGCGGCGAATTCGTCAACTGTCAGGTTCAGCTTTTTTCTCAGTTTCCTGATGTTCGGCCCGGTGGGGCTGAAGGGTTTGGGCGCGGTTTTGGATCTTGCTTCCTTGAGCTTGGAGATGGAGGATGACGCGGGCTTGGTCTTGGTGGGACGAGTTTTTGGGCCGGTCTTGGCCGATGGCTGTTTCTTGACCGGTTCTGATTGTGGTGTTCGTGGCGTGGTTGTGTCGCCGTTGCGGGGCAAAACAGGTTCCAGATCTACCTCGATGTCGAACAGATCAGCCAGCTCCTCGTCGGCCAGGGTGTCGGGGCTGGACGAATCTCCGGCCATCAACCCGATAGGCGCGGTAATGAGTTCCTGGGGATCCACTTCGCGCAGGGTGAAGAGCAGGCCCGGATCCGAATCCAGGCGATGTCCGACCCCGTAGAGCACGGCGGCCACATGTTTGCACATGGTGGCCCAGTCCGGGCAGGAACAGTCGAGCTTCATCTCGCCGGGCTGCGGGAAGAGCCCTTCCGTCCGATGCGCGACCACAGCCATCACCTCGGCCGGGAGCCTGCCCTGGAGCAATTCGAGCAGGGAGCCGACCTGGCCGGTGCAGCGGTTCTTGGTGGCCGTCCACTTGGTCGCAGGCAGCTTGGCGACCGCAATGCGCACGGTGTACAGTTCCGATCCGCTGACCTTGGCCAGGATTTCCCCCTCCCGTATTTCCAGATGGCAGACCGATCCGTTGCGGACATAGCTCCGTCCGCGCGGCAAGCGGTTTTCATAGTCGGAAAAAGATTCAAGGTGCGTGCACCACGCCTTGCCCCAGAAGCTGCACGCGATGGTCCGGCCCTCGATTTCCACGGGCATGACGCACTGGCCTTTCTTGCGCAGCTTCTCCATTGCCTTTTTGGCGTCGGCTTTGCGTTGACTCACGGGCACATAGGGCGTCCATCCAAAGCGTGGCATGGGCTTCTCCTTACTGGTCAGCGGCCTTGGAAAGGTTGAGCCGGACCAGATCGATCAGTTCGGCGTCGGACAGTTCCGTCAGCCGGATTTCTTCGTCGGCACCGAGGAGGTTCTCGGCCAATGCCTTCTTGCCTGCGATCATGCGGTCGATTTTTTCCTCGATGGTTCCCGTGGTCACGAACTTGTGGACAAGTACGTTTCGGTGCTGGCCGATGCGAAAACAGCGGTCCGTGGCCTGGTTTTCCACGGCCGGGTTCCACCAGCGGTCGAAATGGATGACATGGGAGGCCGCAGTGAGATTGAGGCCCGTTCCGCCTGCCTTGAGGGACAGGACGAAAAAGGGCGGGCCGTCGTCGTTCTGAAAGTCCCTGACGAGATCGGCGCGGCTTCCGATGGCCGTGCCGCCGTGCAGGACCAGGCCGGGGCGACCGAAGATGGCGGAGAGGTGGTCGTGCAGGGCCGGGATGATCTCCCGGAACTGGGTGAAGACGAGGGCCTTTTCCTGGCGTTCGGCCAGCTCTTGGGCGATTTCAGCCAGGCGGACGAACTTGCCGCTCTTGTCCGGAGCATAATCACCCTGGCCCGTGAACTGCGCCGGGTGGTTGCAGATCTGCTTCAGGCGCATCAGACTTTGCAGGACGAGGCCCCGCCGGGCCATGGAGTCCACCCCATTTTTGGCAAGACCCTGCTCCATGGATCGCACCACGAATTCGTAGTGCCTGATCTGGTCCCGGCTCAGGCCGCAGTAGCGCACGGTCTCGGTCTTGTCCGGCAGGTCGGCGATGATGGATCTGTCCGTCTTCAGGCGGCGCAAGATGTAAGGCGCGACCAGCTTGCGCAGGGGGCCCAGGGGGTTGGGCCTGTGTTCGCTGTCTTTGAGAAAGCGCTTGAATTGCGTGGCTGTGCCGAGCAGGCCGGGATTCAGGAAATCGAACAGGGACCACAGGTCGCCGACCCGGTTTTCCACCGGCGTTCCGGTCAGGGCGATGCGGGCCCTGGCCTTGAGACGCCGCACGGCCTTGCTCTGCTTGGTGGAGTGGTTCTTGATGGCCTGGGCTTCATCCAGGATGACCAGGTTCCAGTTGTGTTCGGCCATCCACGGGGTGCGGTCGACTAGGGCGTAGGTGGTCACGACCAGGTCGACTCCCTTCAAGGCCTGGGCCGGATTTTGAGCCAGGTCGTCCAGATCCTGTCTGGGGGTTTCGGCCGGGTGGGCGAAGAGCAGGCGCAGCTTCGGGGCGAAGCGCTCGGCCTCGGCCCGCCAGTTGCCGAGCAGCGAGGCCGGGAGCACCAAGAGGGACGGACCCGCACCCTGCTCCCGGAGATGGTCGAGCACGGTCAGCACTTGCAGGGTCTTGCCTAGACCCATGTCGTCGGCCAGGCAGGCACCAAGACCCAGCTTGGACAGGAAATGCAGCCAAGCCGCGCCTTCGTGCTGATATGGGCGCAGGGTCGCGGTGACGCCTGCGGCCATGGGCTTCTCCAGCCGGGCCGGATGACGCAGACTATGCAGGATCTCACGCAGGGCCTGACCGCTGACGACGTCGCTCCAGTTCCGTTCCTCCTCGACCATCGACTGGTCGCGCAGGTCGGGGCTGGTTCCGGCCAGAAGTCGCATGCCGTGGATGAATGACAGGCCGTCGCCCGCTTCACGCTCCATGGTTCGCCAATGCTCCAGCGCCTGGCTCAGTCGCTCGCGATCCACCTCCACCCAGGTTCCCTTGAACAGCACCAGCCCGTCCTCACCCGCGAGGAGGGCTTCCACGTCTTCCGGCGAAAGGGATGTGCCGTCCAGGGTCACGCTGACATGGAAGTCGAGCAGTGATTCGACGCCAAGCAGCGGACGGCTGGACTCGCCGATGACCACGCCGACCTTTGGCCTGGGCCGCTTTTTCCACCAGTCCGGCACGCGCACCACCAGGCCGCTGTCCTCCAGGGGCGGGATGGAGCGCAGCAGCGTGTAGGCGCGGTTGGTCGGCCAGGCCATGGGGCGGTAGATGTCGCCGTTCTCGACCATGATCCGGACCCAGTCGCAGCGCGTTGCCGCTTCCTGGATGGGCGTGAGCAGCTTGACCAGGGCCGGTTTGTTCCGGGTTCCGGCGTACAGCTCCAGGGCTTTGCGCAGCGGCAGATGGCGGACTTGGCCGTCCGGCCCTACGCCGGTGGTGAAGCTGGCCATGAAGGCGAAGGGCTGGCCTGGATCGCGCGGATTCTCGGCCAGATGAAAGGTGACCCGACCCACGGCGTTCCAGCCCGGAGCGCGGTTGCGCAGGAAGTGCTCGATGCCGCCGTCTTCTGCCATGGCTTCCTGGCCCCACGCGACCAGACTGGACCAAATCGCCTCAAGCGTGTCGATGCGCAGATATTCGCCACCAGGCATGGGCGGAGCGTTCTCGACCCAAGCTGACAATTCGTCGTGAGACGGGCGCTCCGGAAAGGTCTGACTTTCTGAAAGATGACAGACGGCGGTCAGGTAGCGTGCCGCCACGCCTGCCCAGAAGCGTGCAGCGCCGATCTGCGTCAGGCTGTCACGTCGGGCGCCAAGGCAGAACAGGCCCTCGCGCCAGTCCGCCGCGAACCGTGTAGAAAGGTCTTGCGCCAGAGGGGATGCGTCGGTCTCAGCCAGATCAAGGGCCAGACGTCCAGTCGGAGTCAAACGGATGGTGGACATGGGCCGGCTGCGTAGCAGGAAAGCTCAGATAAACCAAGTACGGGAGGCGGGGTCGCGTTTTGGGCCGGGCCATCAATTTGCGGCGGGTGCGCATCACAGGAGTCAGGGAGAGAGGGGGAGCCAGAGTGGTTGGCAGTTTCCGCCCTTTTACTGCCAATGATGGTCTGGAATCGATCACGCCAGATTTATTCGTAAGTGCTCTAAGAACCCCATCTCCCAACAATTTCAGCCCATGAGATAACGGGCCTTCAATCCGAGGAGGTCTTCATGAAAGCTCATATTTGCGAGAAGCGTGCAGCCAGATGGCTTGTCAGTGTTGAACTTTTCCAATTATATTTTGATGACGACATGAGGCAATCTTAGCTGTGATTCTTTTTGTCTTTTATTTCAAATAAATATGTAGTTTTATCCGAAGTTTTCAAAATTTGACTATTAACAAATATATTAATATATTTAAAATTTAACAATTATATATTTTAACTTGTAAAGTAGGTTATACAAGTAAAAATAATTTAAGCTTTTGGAACCGCCAGAACAAAGGGAGTCCATCCACGAATGAGTCTGACCGTTATCACTCGGATAGACCGCCGAGACGCTGGAGAATTTTCGGGACAACGCGCCCATGACCACCGAATTGGGTCCCAGGAACACCCGATTCCCGGTTATGTGGATCAAAGCAGGACGCACCTTAACAGCACGATTTTGGTTGCTCCTGAATGTTCTGGAATGCACCTTAAAAATGAAGCCCTCAAGCACAAGGCACGGGAACGCGCAGCGCTTAACTACGCCAAGGCCCTGAAGTCCAAGGATCCTCAGTCCATCAAACTGGCTTGGAGCGCGAAACAAGCGTGCAGGCAAAAGTATTCGCGAGGTGACGTCGTGGCGTACTCACTCCTGATCGGATTCGGATACGAAGCGCAAAAAATTATCGATCAACTGGAATACACCGAGCAAGATCGTCTATTTGTGCAGGCTGTAATGGACGTTGCCCATGCCATGGATGTCGAGGTCGTTTCATTGGTGGTGCATCGGGATGAAACTGCGACGCACTGTCAGGCTCAAACGACAGCAGTGACGTTCAAAGGTTCCAAAGTCAGGATGCAACCGAGCGACTGCGCACGACTCCAA
Source organism: Desulfomicrobium sp. (assembly GCA_003542385.1). Taxonomy (GTDB): domain Bacteria; phylum Desulfobacterota; class Desulfovibrionia; order Desulfovibrionales; family Desulfomicrobiaceae; genus Desulfomicrobium. The sequence continues at coordinate 8,115 of DPKT01000203.1, read as the reverse complement.
GACATTGGTGCTAGGCCATTTGCGCATCTGGGTATCAAACGGGGAATTCAAAAAATGGAACGCCAATCCCATGGTGATGAATGGAATAAAATTAATCATAGAACAGTGAAGCGATTGCATGAGGACCTTCCCCGAGAAATTGCCCAGAAAGAACAAGAGTTGGCTATGGTTCAGGAGATGTACCAACAGCAGCAAGCCAAGCTCGCAGTCCTGATGAAGGAATACGAGAATGCTCAATCGTTATTGCAGGAGATAGTCGCTGAGGTGGAGCGATATCATAATATCGAGGGAGAGCTAAGAGCCTGGGAAGGAGCAGTGGCAGCCCGAGAATCAAATCTCGAACGGGAAATTGAGCCGGTCCGGTTAGAATTGGCTGAAGTTAAACGGAAAGCTGAATTGTGCACGGGCGTTCTGGATGAAGTGGTATTCCATGCTGTGCAGGCGGTACCTGATCTGGCCACGGAGCATTTGGATCCATATGTTGAGTGGCTGATAAAACAAGGTTTCAACCTCGAAGAGATTTACGACGCTGTAGTAGGGACTTCGGTGGAGAAGCAGGTTGGCGAAGCCTGCAGACGAGTTGAGGAAAGGCTGAGTCATGATTCGGAGCAACTGCAACCAAAAAAATCTGGTCCCAAGTTGGGATTCTGACCTGCCGTGCCGCAGGACCCGAGGAGGGAACGGTCTGCTTCAGACGTTCCTGCGGCCCCTCGATCCCGTTGAAGTTCCCCTCAAGTGAAACTTCCAGCTCAGATATCTTTGGCTGGCGCATCCGGGGATCGTAAGTTATCCAGATAGTCGGCCCAAGCCTGCATCATTTCTTTTCTTTTGGCCAGAAAGCGAGTCCGGTTATACGCAGTCCCCAAGGCATCGGGAACGCGGTGCGCAAGCTGGTGTTCAATGACCACCGGATCAAAGCCCAGTTCCTCATGCAGCAGGGTCCGTGCGGTTGCTCGCCAGCCGTGGCCGGTCAGTTCGGTCCTGGTGTCGATGCCGAGACGCTTGTACGCTGCGTTGATGGCGGACTCGGACATTGGCCGGTCCGCCGTGCGTCCTCCGGGGAATACGTATTTTCCTTGGCCTGTGATCGGCCTGAGCTCATCCCTCAATATCTCCAGCGACTGGCGAGACAACGGAACGTGATGAGCTTCCCGCATTTTCATTTTTTCCCCAGGGATATTCCACTCGGCCTTTTCGAGGTCCACTTCCGACCATTCCATTTTCCGGAAGGTCCCGGGCCTGACGAAGACCAGGGGAAGCAGGCGTAAGGCGGCGGACACAATTTGTCCGCCGGTGAAGGCATCTATGATGCGGAGAAATCCGGCAACCTCACCAGGAGTGGTCGGGGCCGCCATATGTGAGGGCGTCACGGGCAGCAGCGCGCCCCGCAGCGAAGGGCTGGGGTCGATGGTGAGGCGGCAGGTCGCCACCGCGTAGCGCATGACCTGGCTGATGTTTTGCAATGCCCGGTGAGCGGTTTCGATGGCGCCGCGCTTCTCTATAAGCTGAATGACCCGGAGGATGTCCGCAGGCGTGATTTCAGTGACAGGGTTCCTCCCTATATAAGGATAGATGTTTTTTTCAAGCCGGGAGACGACTCGGGCTTTATGCGCGGGGGCCTTGTTTACGAAGTGACGACTCGTCCATTCTTCCGCGATGGCCTGGAAAGTGTTCTCCATGGCCGTCATGGCTTCGACTTTGGCCCGTTTTTTTTCTGACGCTGGATCCTTGCCGGAATAGATGGCGCGTTTGGCCTCGTCGCGTTTATCGCGGGCATCTTTCAGGGAGACGATGGGGTAACGGCCCAAAGAAAGCTTTTTCTCCTTTCCAAGATAGCGGTATTTCAATTTCCAGGCCTTTCCACCGGCAGGTGAGACTTCAAGATACAGGCCGCCTGAATCAGCGACTTTGTAGGGCCTTTCTGAAGGCTTTAGTGCCTCAATTTGTTTGATATTTAGAGCCATATGGTTCCCGTGTTCAATGGGTTCTGGGTTCGGTTCCTGTATATGGTGGGGGCCGAATTTGTAACGGTGGGGGCTTTTTTGGGGCTTTTCCCGGATTTGGCCCCCGGACGGAAGTTTACACAGATTGAAGGGAAATGAAAGCAGCTGAAGAGGTGAGTGCATAACTGATTGAAATAATGTGGTGTGGGTGGGATGAAAACAAAAAAAAGCCCGCAAAAGCGGGCTGTTTTTTGTGTTTTGGTAGCGAGGGAGGGAATTGAACCCCCGACACTGCGGATATGAGCCGCATGCTCTAACCGTCTGAGCTACCTCGCCGTATTCGCGGTTTCGGGTCTCCCCGAAAGCGAAGTCGGTTAATATAGAGGGGGCTTTCAAATGGCAAGCACTTTTTTCTCCTGAACCTCGATTTTGGCGATTTGCCTCTTGGACGGGTTTGGGTTAGTGCCTAATAGAAGTTCATCGGAACATGTCAGGCTCCCGGGGATTGGGTTCCGGGACACGAGAAGGAGGTCTTCATGATTGCCAACAAGCGTATCCACATTCGCAAGGACTGCCTTGTGCCCGTCCGCTACACCTACGAGGGGCAGCACAAGACGTATTACGCCCGCATGATCAACTACGGCGACGGCGGGCTTTGCCTCAAGACCCGGACGCCCATCGAGCCGGGGGCCAAGCTTGAACTCTCCCTGGAGGGCTACAGCCCCAAGGAATCCACCCTGGGTGAATTCGATCGCTATCCCGTGGCGGTCTGCTGGACCAAGCAGGTTCCCGAGCGTGGGTTGCCGGTGTACGAGACCGGACTGAAGTACAGAGGGTAAAGGGCCGGCCATCCGGCCCTTTTTTTGCGCCTTACGCCCGCGGGCCGTTCCAGAGGATGTTTGCGGGCAACTGCTTTACGGCTCTGGTGCCGGTCATGACCATGGCCTGCATGAGCTCCGTGCGCAGAGTCTGGGCGTAGGCCGCAACGCCCTCGGTCAGGCCGCCCATGGCCGCGATGCTGAAGGGCCTGCCGAGCATGACCGCGTCGGCCCCGAGGGCCAGCATCTTCAGCACGTCCCCGCCGCTGCGGATTCCTCCGTCCGCGATGATGGCGATCTTTCCCTTCATTTCCTTCGCGATGCCGGGCAGCACCTTCGCCGTTCCCGGCGTGTGGTCGAGCACGCGACCGCCATGGTTGGAGACGACGATGGCGTCCGCTCCCGCCTCCGCGGCCAGGCGGGCATCCTCCACAGTCATAACGCCCTTGACGATGAACTTGAGTCCGGCCCTGGCGATGATCTCGCGCAGGGTGTCCACCGGCTTGGGCGAAACCGGCCGTCCCATCTTGCGCAGGGTGATGAGGCCGGCGGCGTCGATGTCCATGCCGACGACGGACGCGCCCGTGTCCCTGGCCTTGGCGAGTTTGTCGTAGAGTTCCGCGTCCTCCCAGGGCTTGATGAAGGGAATGCCGTGTCCGCCCGCGGCCGCGATGGCCGCGAAACCGGCTTCATGGATGAAGGGTGGGACACCATCGCCGGTGCATCCGACGATACCGGCCTGCCTGCAGCCGTCGATGATGGCGGTGATGTACTCCTCTTCGGACCTTTTCCCGCCCATGTTGAAGGACACGCCGCCGATGGGCGCCGCCATCACTGGCATGGACAGCTCAAGGCCCAGCAGGGACGTGCTGGTGTCCGGCTCGGTGATGTCGTGCACGAGGCGCATGTTGAACGTGCAGTCCGCCAGGGCCTGCACATTGGCCATGAAGGCCGACCCCGTGCCCAGGCCACCCATGCCCGGCACCTCTCCGGCGCAGGCCTTCCCGTTGCAGACAGGGCAGACGCGGCAGTAGCCCGTCATCAGGTCGCGGGCGGTTTTGCGAATTTCCTTCATGAGTTCATGCTCCTTTCTTTGAAGTGAATACGATTTCCTTGGTGTGTTCGAGATGTTCCGTCATGGCGGCGCAGGCGCCGCCCGCATCGCGAAGGCGCAGCGCCGACAGGATTTTCCTGTGGTCCTCAAGGGCCTTGCGGCTGCGCTCCGGCGACTGCAACGCTTCGTCGCGGCTCTCGGAAAGCATGTCGTGCATCTGCTCCATGAGCCTGACGATGGCGTGGTTGCCCGTGGCGGCCGCGATGGTGTCGTGGAGGTTCTGATCTATCTCCAGGACAGCCTCCCCGCGCATCATGGCGTCCTCGTAGGCCTGCATGAGGTCGTCCAGCCGTTCGAGGATGCCCGGCGATACTCGCTGGGCCGCAAGGCGCGCAATTTGCGGCTCCAGCAGCAGGCGAAGCTCGAAAATGTCCTCGAGCCTGTGCCGCTCCCGGGCGAAGGCCTCCCCGAGTTGCCTGGCCAGTTCCGTCTGGCTGGCCGCCGAGATGAACGTCCCGGCTCCCGGCCTGCTTTCGAGCAGCCCCGCTTGCTCCAGACTCTTGATGGCCTCGCGCATGGAGTTGCGCGAGACGCCGAAAAGCGCAGCCAGACTGCGTTCCGGCGGCAGGCGGTCGCCTGGTTTCAGGTCGTCCGCTTCGACAAGCTCCTGCAAACGCAGGGTAATTTCTTCGTAGATTCTTTTTTGCTGTTGCGGTGTACTCAAGGTTGTGCTCCCGTGAAATTGGTCCTACCAATATTGCGGGGAGTGGTCAAAGGCAAGGGGTGCGGAGTTCGGTACGAATGCCCATCGGGGCGACAATTCGGAAATACCCGGCAGCGGGGAGGACAGCATGGACGACAAGCGCATCATGGATGTATTCGAGGCCTATTTCGAAAAGTACAAGAAAACCGAAGGGGATCGCACGAGCTGGTCCGCGCACTGGACGGTCTATGCGTCCGGCCGCAGCTTCGAGATCAATATGACCAAGTGTCCGCGGGGAACGACTTTCAAGATCTTCGCCGACAGGAAAAAGCTCGGTGAGATCGAGGGCTGGGACGCGTTTCTGGGTAGTCTGGACAGGCTCGAAACTGAATACGGCCCGGTTTTCGAACGAGGCGACTTCTTCGCGCAGATGGAGGAAATGCTCTGAGCCTGCCGGGGCCGGGCCTCCTCGGAGGCAGCGCGCATCAGCTTCCCGCCAGGGCGATGATCACGGCCCCGGCGGTCATCCAGGCCGTGCCGTGCAGGCGGTGGCGCAGCAGGGGCTGGTGAAAGACGAAGCGTTCGAAACCGAGGGCGAAGAGCCCGTTCAGGCGCTTGATGGACAGCATGTACGCCACCGTGGTCATGGAGACGGCGGCGAAATGGCAGATGATGTGCAGGTACAGGCACAGGCCGAGGCTCAGGGCGTGTCCCGCCCTGGGCCGCAGTTCCCGTAGCCTGAGCTGTCCGATGATCGCCAGGAAGACGAGCAGCGCCAGGTTGTGGGCCAGGCTGAAGATGCATCCCGCGTACAGGGGGCTGGAGAGCAGGATGAGCTGTTTGCCCATGACCGAGGCCACGCTCCAGACCAGCGCCGCGGCCAGCATGAGCATGGACCCGCGTTCCTGAAGGACGGCCTTGAAGGGGGCCCAGATCCCTGCGTCCTTCTCCGCGTACAGGAGGTAGCCCCCGGCCACGGTGACCAGAACGCCGAGGCAGCCAAGCATGGATGGGGTTTCACCCAACGCGACGAAGCCGGTCGCGAGGACGAATGCCGGCGTGAAGGCCATGAATGGCACGGTCAGGGACAGGGGCGAGCTCTTGAAGGACCAGCTTTGCAGGTAGAATCCCAGCGCGTTGATCGGCACGAGGGCCGCCAGTACGGTCCAGAAGCCGGGTTCGAGCCGCGGCGCGTCCAGAAAGGGGAGCGTCAGGGCGAACAGCGGCAGGCTGGTCATGAGCGGCGCGGCGACAGCCGAGGAGGGGGATGCGTGTTCGAACCCGTGGCGGGTCAGCGCGGCCTCGGAGGCGGAAAAGAGTGCGGTCCCGAGGGAGAGCAGTATCCAGAGCATGATGTCGTCTCCGGGCTGGCGAGGGGCTGAGGAACCGCTTCGCTGCACCAGGCCCGCCTGTTCCCGGTCATGCCGGAGCGGGGTGCCGCCTTCGGTTCCCGGAGGGTTTGCGCGGGGTCAACCGGCATGGCTTTCCCGCCTAGCGGAAGATCGCGTCGGCTTCCTGGCGGCGAAGGTCGGTGACGGCGATCTTCATTTTCTCCACGACATTGCGGATGTCCTGGTCGTCGCCTTCGATCCTGGACATGAGGGACTCGGCGAAGGCGTTTTCGGCCTTGTTGAGGACGTTGCACTGCAGCAGGTAGTCCGTCTTGCTGCGATACCCCGACCGGATCAGGGCTTCGGGCGTGCCGCCATGGGCTTTGAGGAGCGTGCGGTAATGATCAGTGAGGACGAGCATCCAGTCCTGGAACAGGGATCGGGATTGCTCCGGGATCGCGCCCGCGCTTTCGAGCAGGCGGGCCGTGTCGACGGGCGAGCCAGTCTCCTGTTCGTCCATGACCGCGTCAAGTGCGAGGCGGCGAGGTTTGGTGTAGTTCTGGACGAATTCTCCCAACCCGCTCGAATATTGTTTCATTTTTTGCGCGAAGAAGACGAAGAATACCGGAACGAAGATCATCCACAAGGGCGGCTTGGGCTTGTCGAGCACGCGAGCGGCCAGATTGTTGGCGAACCGCTTCTCGTACTCCAGGATGATCTGTTTTTTCTGGTCTGCTGTGCTCATGGAACGTTCAGTAGTGAGAGCGTCCCGGCCGGTCAAGGACGGTTTTGAGGATCGCCGGCCCCGCTCACGGGACAATGACCGCCTGTGCGCGTATCCCGGCCGGCAACACGATCCCGAAACGGTCCAACTCATATGCGCTGAACGTGTATGTTCCGGCCTGGGCGGTTTGGGGTGGAATGACGCCCGGCGGGGTTCCGGAAAGTATCCGGCGGGCTATTTCCCCTGCGGCCACGCCCTGGTCGAATGCGCTCAACACATGCCCGCCGATGGTTTTTCCCCTGCCCACGGCGAAATCCCAGAAGGCGAAGATCGGAACGGGGGTGTTGGCGTTGGCCCAGGCCAGGACCTCGTCCTCGGGAACATGCCTGCCGGCGCTGTCGCGCAGGGTGTGGTAAAGTCCGATGTAGACCGTGTCGAACCCTTCGGCCTTGGCGTTCAGGAGGGCTTCCCGCCATTTGTCGACGAGGGAGAACTGCTTCAGTTCGACCCGCACCTTGCCGAGATCGAGTTGCGATCTGCCTCCGAAGGCCTCGTGAACCACCGCGTCGGATGTCGCATCGGAGTCGAAGAGGATGAGGACCTTGGTGTCCTCGGTGTTCACGAGTTTGCACATGGAGTGCAGAGAGCGCTTCAGCAGGGGGCGTTCGAGGACCCCCGTCATGTTCGGGGCGGGAAAGAGACCGTAATCGCGCGGGTTGCGGTTTATCCCGAGGTACACGACGGGCGTGGGGCCGTTTTTCAGGCGGGGTCCTAGGTACTTAGCGGCGTTGTCGTCACAAAGGATGACGAGGCTCCACGCCGTGCCGCGGACTTCCTCCCACACATTGTCCGCACGCACAGGGTGTTCTTCCTTGGGCGTGCGCTTGGTGTCGAGGTAGAAGTGGCGGACGGACGCGTCCCGGGGCAGGGATTGCAGGAGTCCCTCCGTGAGGCTTTGTTCCCACGCGTACTCCTTGTGATAACTGTGGATGATGCTTATGGTGGTATTTGAAATGGCCGCGGAAGCGTGGAAGAGGATCGCGATGAGCGATATGAGAAGAATCCGCACTGCTTTCCCCCGGTGGTGGATGTGATCGGTTTTTTTGTTACCACCGTACAGGCCAAAGAACAACATGAACGCACCCGAGTTGTCGCTTTCCCTTCTTGCCTGCAAGAATGCCTGTCCCCGCGGTTCTGAAACGGGGGAGAGGGGGGGCGGGATCGGGCGATCTGGCTGGAGCGTCTCGTTTCTTGTCCTGAGCGCGCTGCTTTCCATTGCCCTGCACTCGGTTCTCCTGCTGCGGCTGGACCTCCGGACGGCCGTGCGCGAGGAGGGCAGAACTCTCCAACTCGATATCGTGGCTCCGGCGGTAAAACCGGTTTCGGAGCCGTCCCCGGCGCCTCGGGATGTACCTGCGCCTCCCGTTGAATCCCGGATCATGGACGCGCCCAACCCCCCGGTCCGGCCGCCTGCTCCCCGGACCAAGCAGGTCCGGCAGCCTGCGGCCGCAAAGGCCGCCGCGCCCGGGGCCACGGACAGGA
>DPKT01000352.1 GCA_003542385.1 Desulfomicrobium sp. | reverse complement strand
TCATTATTGCATGCCGATTCACACTCTTAACTTCTTGTTTTGGACTTGGCTTAGATTTCGATTTGAATAAAAAGTCAAAGAATCCCATGCAACGCTCCTAAGCACATTTAGAGAACATTCGCCGCAACATTGTCTCTATACAGATTTACAGGTATCTTAATCGCATGGATTCGACAAGGTACGGTTCGCACGAATATCGCTTACTCAGCTTAAAGACGGATAAAAGGCAAGACGGGGGGCTGTTTGCGAACAGTTTTTGGCCATTCCAAACCAATGTTCATACCCGGTTCACCGGCAGGGTCACCGCAAAAGAAAAGGCCCGGTTATCTTGAAGGATAACGAGGCAAATTCGCTAGAAATTTTGTGGTGGAGGGAACGCCGACCTACCGCAAAACAGTCTCAAAGCCCGCGCTCCTCGTAACTCCTTGATAATAAACGCCGAAGTCATCTTACACAACCACTTCCCAACAACCCGACCAGAGAAACGATTTTCTCCCCTGATTTCCCGGCACCGGACGAGGGTGACGGGTTTGCAGTAAAACCGGATACCTGGCGTCGAGCAGCAACAACTTCGAATCCAGTTTTCGGACGCCGGTTCGGTTCCCAAAACGGAATCGAATTGACCTATGCCTGCCCGCCAAAAACCGTGCTGATCAGGTAGGCCGTATAGCCCACGTAACAGACCAACAGCACCGCGCCCTCGATGCGGTTGATACGTCCTGGTCCCCGGAATCCATAGCCGATCACGAATAGCGACAGGGTCAGTGCGGCCATCACCAGCATGTCCCGGTTGAAGACTTCCGGCCCAACGGCCAGCGGGTGAATCGTACCGGCGATCCCCACCACCGCCAGGGTGTTGAACAGGTTGGAGCCGAGAATATTACCGAGAGCGATATCGTGTTCGCCTTTCCTGGCTGCAATGATTGATGAAGCCAGTTCCGGCAACGAGGTGCCGACCGCGACCACGGTCAGGCCGATGATCAGATCGCTGACTCCGAATCCATGGGCGATCTCCACCGCGCCCCAGACCAGTACACGGGAGCTGACAATTAAAAGCGCCAGCCCCACCACCAACCAGAAGACCGCACGGCGGATGGGCATGGCGCGAACGTCCAGTTCCTGCTCCATCTCGTTTCCCAGCGCATCCTCTTTCTTCCGCAGCCCCTGCCAGATGGAGATGGCTACGATCTGTTGTGCAAGGTCATTTCGCCTACTTTGGTGTGCCCGTCAGTCGGGCTTCAAAAAGACCAGGCAGGATAGCGAAGTAACCAACTGATCCATTACTCGTAACGCGCACTATCAAAGTTGTAGTGAAAGGCTGAGCGCCCCGAAATCATCGCGGCGGTCGCCCTGGCCTTTGAACTCCCGTGTCCTGAGCACATGGGTATAACCCAAACGCAGGTTCCGCCAGGTAATAGCGATACCGAACTGGAGGTCTCCCACCAGCGGTTCTTTGTCTACGTTGCGGCTGTCGCGAAAGGTGTTGCCGTCAAGAAAGATGTTGCGGGCGACGGCCCGGCCCTCAATGCCTGCAAACAGATACCAGCCGAAACCGTGCCGAGGAATAAAAAAGCCTGAGCCCGGCACGCTGGGCTGGATTCGGGGAGGGCCATAGTCGAGCGGCAGGTTTTTGCCGTAGCGCAGCATTAAGCCGGCATTGGCGTAGGTGAATATGTTGCCCAGGGCGCCACCCGCATGCGGAGTCAGGTCGAAGGGAATGCCCAGCAGTGATTCCGCAACCAAACTACGCCAACTGCGGCTATAGGCCAGGATGAACCCTGGCTCGTTCTTGAGTTGGGTGTCCCAGCCTCGCGGTTCATCCGCGTTCACGAATGAATGAACGCGCTTCTGGGTCTGTTCAGCAAGCGAGGCGGGGCCTACCATGCCCACGGTCAATTCGAGTTGATCAAGACGTTGCCCGGTTTCGGCGATTAAGCCAACGGAACCATAGAGCCAGCCGCCATAAGGGCGGTCATCGAGCGGGGGGTCCCGCAAAGTGATGTCCTCCGGAGTATACATGTTCTGGCCGACCGCGTAGCTCGCCCGCACGGCTTTGCCGACAGGGAACAAAGGGAACTTGTCGGCCAGGCGCAACACCCACTCCGGAGTTTTGTCTTCGGCAGACAACCAGGATACACGCACCCCGTTGGTGTAATTCCGGTCGGTATTGTAGAACAGGTCGTTTTCCAGGACCAGGCTGAGGATGCCCTTCTCCGCCTTCTCGGCGGCGAAGGCCGCCGTGGGCGCGAGCAAAAGCATGCCGATCAGGATGGCGGCGATTCTCCTTCCCGGGTGGATCACTCCGGGATTTATGGTGAGCATCGGGGCTGCCGTCATTCTGCTCATCCCATGGTCTCGATGGTTTTCCGAAATCGCGCAAGCGCGAAACCAAACAATGCCGTTCCGATCAGGGCCAGGCTGACGAACTGCGGCCAGACCGCCGTGAGGCCAGCGCCCCGGTACAGGATCGACTGAGCCAACATCACAAAATGCGTGTTGGGCGCGGCGAGCATGATGTACTGGACGGCCTCCGGCATGCTCTCGCGCGGCGTCGAAGCGCCGGAGAGCATTTGTAGCGGAAGCAGCACCAGCAACAGCAACAAGGCGAACTGCGGCATGGAGCGGGCGACGGTGCCGAGGAAAATGCCCATCGAGGTGGTCGCGAACAGATGCAGCGCCGTGCCGGCCAGGAACAGCGCGAGCGAGCCCTGGATCGGTACGGAAAGCCAGCCCTGCACGACGACGGTGAGTGCCGTGGCAGTGGCGGCAAGGACGATCAGCCCCATCGCCCACACCTTGCTCGTCATGATCTCGAATGGCGTGACCGGCATGACCAGCAAATGCTCGACCGTGCCGTGCTCGCGCTCGCGGATCAGCGCCGCGCCGGTTAGCACGATGGAGAGCATGGTCACGTTGTTGATGACCTGCATGACGGCGCCAAACCATGACTTGTTGAGCTGGGGATTGAAGCGCGCGCGCAGCACCAAATCGACCGGCAGAGCTGGCACCTCGCGATAACGCTGCACGAAAGCGCGCACCTCGTCGCTCACGATGGTCTGGATATATCCACTGCCGGTGAACGCCTGGCTCATCCGTGTGGCGTCCACATTGAGCTGAATCGTGGGTTGGCGCCCGGCGAGCAGATCGCGCTGGAAGTTCAGCGGAATATCCAGGGCGAAGGTGGCCAGGCCGGCATCCATGCGGGCATCCATCTCCGCGTGGTCGATGATTTCGGGGGTCACGAAATAAGGCGGGTAAAAGGCGCTGACGATGCGCCACGACAGCGGTGAGCGATCCTCGTTGACGACCGCGATCGGCGCCTTGTTGAGGGTCTCCGGCATGGCCGTTGCCGCCGTGTAGACCGAAATGGTGAAGGCATAGACGATCAGCACCAGCATGATCGGGTCGCGCATCAGGCTGCGCAACTCCTTGATTCCGAGATGAAGGATGTTGGCCGGGCGCATGGACTATCGCTCCTGCTTCTTGAGCAGCGCGGCGGCGAGCGCGATCAGGATCGGCACGGCCAGCGCCAGCGGGACGAAGGCCGCCTGCAGATCGGAGAAGTCGAGCGCCTTCGAGAAGGTGCCGCGTGCAATGGTAAGGAAATGGGCGGTCGGGTAGATCTGGCCGATCAGCCGGCCCGCTCCTTCCAGCGATGAGACTGGATCGATCATGCCGGAGAAGTTGACCGCCGGCAGGATGGTGAGTACCGCCGTGCCGAAGATCGCCGCGATCTGGCTGCGCATGAAGGTGGAAATCAGCAGCCCCACGGCCGTGGCGGCGCCGACATAGAGCAACGCACCCGCCGCCAGGGTCAGGAAGCTGCCCTTCAGCGGCACGCCGAAGACGGTCACAGCGAGCAGGGTGAGCAACAGAAAGCTCAGGAAGGACAGCACTATATAGGGTAACTGCTTGCCGAGCAGGAACTCGAGCCGCGTGGTGGGCGTGACGTAGAAGTTGGTGATCGAGCCGAGCTCCTTCTCGCGCACCACGCTGAGCGCCGCGAGCATGGAGGGGATCAGCATGAGCAGCAGCGGGATCACCGCCGGCACCATCGCCACCAGGCTCTTGACATCCGGGTTGTAGCGGAACCGGGTCTCGATATTCACGAGCCCCGCCAAAGCCTCGCCGTGCCCAGCCTCGCGCGCCTTGGTCGCCAGCCAATGGGCATGAATCCCCTGCACATAGCCGCGGATGGTCTCTCCCCGTGTCGGCATGGCGCCGTCGATCCAGGCGCCGATCTCGACCCGCCGGCCCCGTGCGATGTCGCGCGCGAAGCCCGGCGGGATCTCGATCGCCAGACTGATGTCGCCTTCGCGCATTCGCCGGTCGAGATCAGCATAACCGGTAATCGGAGCCCGCTCGATGAAGTACCGGGAGCCGGCGAGGTTGAGCGTATAATCGCGGCTGACGGTGGTCTGGTCGCGATCCAGCACCGCGAAGGTGAGATTCTCCACATCGAGGCTGATCCCATAGCCCATCACGAACATCAGGATGACGCTGCCGAGCAGGGCCAACGTCAACCGGATGGGATCACGGCGCAGCTCCAGCCCTTCGCGCCGGGCATAGCTGATCATGCGCCGGGGGTCGAATCGGCGCCGCCAGCCCTGTGGTTCGACATGACTTGGCGAGGCCTCGACTGAATCGAGCGAAGTGCTTGCGTCCGGTTGGCGTGCCTCGCCAGCGCTCTGCGCTTCGGCATCCTTCAGATAGGTGATAAAAGCCTCTTCCAGGCTGTTCTCGCCATGTTTGCTTGCCAGGGTGGCAGGCGCGTCAGTCACCAGTACCCGACCTGCATGCATCAGCGAAATGCGGTCGCAGCGTTCGGCCTCGTTCATGAAGTGGGTGGAGATAAAGATGGTCACCCCGTCGCGGCGCGAGAGCTCGACCAGCATGCGCCAGAAGGTGTCGCGCGCCACCGGGTCGACACCTGAGGTGGGCTCGTCGAGAATCAGCATTTCGGGCTTATGGATCATGGCGACTGCCAGCGACAGGCGCTGGCGGTGGCCGAGGGGCAGCCGGCCCGGCAAGCTGTCAATCACTGTGGTCAGATCGAAGCGTTCAACCATTTCGTCCACGCGCCCTGAAATCTCGGCAGCGGGCACGTGGAACAGCCGGGCATGCAGCGTCAGGTTCTGTCGCACCGTCAGTTCGGTATAGAGTGAGAAGAACTGCGACATGTAGCCGACGCGGCGGCGGGTCGCGAGGTCGTGCGGGTCCACCTCGTGTCCGAACAGCCAGGCCCGGCCTTCGCTCGGCGGCAGGAGACCGGTCAGCATCTTCATCGTCGTGGTCTTGCCGCAGCCGTTGGAGCCGAGAAAACCGAAGATCTCACCCCGTGGGACACGCAGGTTCACATGATCGACCGCGGTGAACTCGCCGAAGCGCATGGTCAGATCCCGGGCCTCGATCGCGGTATCGCCATCGTCTTCCGGCCGCGGCGGAATCTCGACCGCCCGATAATCCCGGCGCTTGTCTTCCGGCAGCAGCCGGATGAAGGCCGCCTCCAGCGAAGCCGCCCCCGTGCTTTGCAGCAGGCCTTCGGGCGTGTCGCTGGCCAGCACCCGCCCACCGTCCATCGCCGCCAGCCAGTCGAAGCGGGCCGCCTCCTCCATATAGGCCGTGGCCACCAGCACGCTCATGCCGGGCCGGGAACGACGGATGCCGGCGATCAACTCCCAGAACTGGCGGCGCGAGAGGGGATCGACGCCGGTGGTCGGCTCGTCGAGGATGAGCAGATCCGGATCGTGGATCAGTGCACAGCAGAGGCCGAGTTTCTGTTTCATGCCGCCGGAGAGCTTGCCCGCCGGGCGAGCGAGAAACGGCCTGAGCCCGGTGGCCTTGGTCAGGGCCTCGATGCGGCGCGTCCGTTCGCTACGATCCTGCCCGAACAGCCGTCCGAAGAAGTCGAGGTTTTCGGCCACCGAGAGCGTCGGATAGAGGTTTCCTCCCAGACCCTGGGGCATATAGGCGATACGCGGGCCGAGTGCGCGCCGATGGCGCGCATCGGCCATATCGCCGCCGAGCACCTCAACCTGCCCCGTCTGGACCGCGCGGGCGCCCGCGATCAGCGCCAGCAGGCTCGACTTGCCGACCCCGTCCGGGCCGATCAGCCCGGCCATGCAGGCCGCAGGGAAATCGAAGCTGACCTCGTCGAGCGCACGCACCTTGCCGTAGCGCAGGGACACATCCCGCAGGCGGGCAACCGGTGCGGCAGCACTCACGCCATCCTCGATCTGTGCATGTATGTCCCGGCTCATTGCGGCAGCCTCGTCTGCAGTTCAGGCGGCCAATCCACCCGTGGGTCGAGCCGCACATAGGCCATGCCCGGCAGGCCGGTCTTGACCTGGAGGAGGTGCTCTCTGAGCAGATCCGGGGCGATCCGCGCCTTGACCCGGAACATCAGCTTCAGGCGTTCTTCCGTTGTTTCCACCGTTTTCGGGGTGAACTGGGCCTCGTCGGCGACGAACGAGATCTCGGCCGGGATGACGTATTGCGGGGCGGCATCGAGCACAAGACGCGCTTCGGTACCCAGTGCGATCCGTCCGGCCGCCTTCGTCGGCAGGAAGAAGGTCATGTAGACATCGGTGAGGTCGATCATGTTCAGGACAGTGCCACCGGAGGCCAGCACCTCGCCGGGCTGGGCCACCCGGTATTGCACCCGTCCCTTCTGCGGCGCCTTCAGCACGCTGTCATCAAGGTCAGCCTGGATTCGCTCAAGCATCGCCCGGGTCGCCTCCACATCGGCTTGCGCGCCAAGCACCTGCGATCTGGCCGTGGCAATGGCCGCGGCCGCCCTTGCGACATCAGCCTCGGCAGCGCGCAACATAGCTTCGGCGCTGAGAAAAGCGGCTCGATCGTCGTCGAATTTCTGCTGGGAAACGGCTTTGTCGGCGACCAGCGATCGCGACCGCTCAAGCCGTATCCGTGCCACCTCGGCCTCGGCCACGCGTTGCGAGACCACTGCCTGCGCTGCCGTTTTCTCGCTTTGGCGCTGCACGACCTGGCTGTTGGCGATCCGCACCGAGTTCTCAGCCTGGCGCAAGCGGGCCAGCCCTTCTCTCAGCTGAGCTTCCAATACGGCGGTGTCCATCTTCGCCAGAACTTGTCCGGCCGTGATGAAATCGCCTTCGTCCACCAGGATATCCTTGAGCCGCCCCGCCGTCTTGGCGGCTATGTCAATCTCCACCGCTTCAATGCGGCCGTTGCCGCTGGTGAAGCCGTCGGGAAGACCCTTTTTCTGCAAGGATTGCCAAGCAAAGAGTGCGGCCCCGATAACAAGCACCCCTATGGCGATGGCCAGCAACCGTCCTTTATTAAGCTTCGACATTTTTTGACCTCCGCTTTGCCCCGTTCCCAGAGAACAGGCGGCCATTCCGGAACAGATTCCAGTGAGCCGAAATATCTCCTAAAAACGGCTGCCCGGAATCCTTGTATTCTGGATAAGGGGCCAGCTTCATCACTCAGCCTCCCCGACAATCTGTTCCAGAAAGCCTTCGGTCTCCTGCTCCAGGGCGTAGATATCGGCCTTGATCTTATTTAAAGTGCATCCATTACGGAAGATCAGATGGCTTTTGATTTTGCTTATCCGTTCAATGGCCATTCTGTTCCCCACCGTTCCTCTGTCAATCGTGCTCATTTCACATCCCCTCCCATAGCAAACTCCTCATCGATCTCGAACAGATCCGGCGTCGAACGATGGACGCCGATGCCGTGTTCCATCAGCAGCATTACAAGCTGTTCCCCGTTCATCAGGGCGATGGGAGTCTTGTCGGGCTGGGCCGCTTCCTTGATGGCTCCGGCACTGAAGTCGCTGGTGGTAATGATCAGCCCTTGCTCGTGTGCTCCGAGGCTGCCGCGCACCTGCTGCACAACCGGAGCTTGGATATTATTCTTGAGCTTCCATTTCTTGACCTGGACGGCCATCTTGATGCGGACCACGGCACCGACCACCAAGGTGCCCCGGACATCGATGCCGCCGTCGCCGCTGAGTTTGGTCACCTCGACCATCTCGAAACCCATCTCCGCCAGTAACTGAGAGATGAACTCCTCGAACTCACCGGGCTTCATGGCCAGCAAGCGCTCGCGCAGGACCTTGCGGACCTGGTGGTTGTGCTGCTCGATTTGGAATGCGAGTCCACGCCCCATCCATTGGCTCAGGCCCACATAGCCACGACCGTGCTGAACGAAGCGGGGCCGCTCACCGCGTTTCTGCTGGCGCTTGATCTCGGTGATCACCTGGGCGTACATGGTGGCCTCGGGCGTTTTGCCGCCTGTCACCAGCCAGCCTTTTTGCAGGGCCTTCTCGGTTATTTCCTTGTAATGCATCGGCTTCTTGCCGCCGAACTCTTCGAGCACCTTCTGAGCGCAATCAGTGAAGGAGAAACCCGCGTTCGGATGATGTTTTGGGGCTTCTTCGACGGCCGCAGGAACCGGCGCAGCGCCGCTCGATATTTCAGTGGAATCTCGAAGTGCGAAGGTCTGAGGGCCGACTTTTACAAAGGGCGACTTGTCCCCATTGCTCTTGATGTCGGAGTAGAGCCGGGCGCTGACAGTGGCGTCTGGGGTCTTACCTCCGGACTGCCAGAGACCGGCAGCCATGATCTGCTCGGCGATATCCTTGGCGTGCAGCGCCGTTCCGGCCTGTTGCAAAACCTGAATTGCGGCCGTTTTAACGTCCATGGCTCGTTCCCGTTGCGGATTGTTCGGCCTGTTGCTGATAAGTCACGCCAAAGATGGTGTCGCCCAGCCATTTCTTGAACGACGGATTGTCGCTGAACTGCTTGAACAGCTCGGTGTGGTCGGACAAGAGGTCGATCATGACGCGTTGCAGCGCGGCGTCGTGTTCGATCCGGGCGGTCTTCTTATCGTTGTTCTTCATGGCGTTCTGGTAGGCGGCGTCCGCTGCGACCTTGGCCGGGATCTCCTCGGCGATGACCTGGCGGATCTTGTCGCCGTCCTTCCAATCGATGTTGCCGAACTGGTCGTTGAACGCCTTGATGATGTTGCTCAGTTGGTCCAGCTCCGGTTCCGGTTTGCGGCCACCTCCGCTGGTCGGCACCGGTCCGATTTCAGCATCCTGATCCGGAAGGCCTATCTTCAGGCTGGTTTTCACCTCGACACGGTAGCTGTCCATGTCGATGGCCTCCAGGATGCCCCGGGACAGGTCCTCTTCCTTGGGCGCGGGGAGTTTCGGGATCAGGAAGTTCAGGAAGATCGACAGCTTTTCCCAGTCGGCATTCGAATACGCCAGAATCGAGGACAGAAAGCCGTAGGTGCGGACGAAAGCCTTGGCCTTGCCCTTGAAGTCCACCTGGCCATCTTCGTCGAGATCGGCGTTGTAGGTGGCCACGCAGGCGTCCAGGATCGGGTCGAGCTTGTCGCGGTCCGCGCCGTTCAGGTAGAGCCCCACCAGGTCGTCGATTTGCTCCTGGGAGTAGACCTGGTAGCCGTCCAGATCCGACTTCAGGTCGTGCAGTTTATTCGGGTCGGTTTCGTCACTGAGGATAGTGGTGCGGTAATAGGGCTCGAACGACTTCTGGATGGTCTCCGAGTCGTTGTGGAAATCGAGCACAAAGGTATCGTGCTTTTTCGGGTGGGCGCGATTGAGCCGTGAGAGGGTCTGCACCGCCTTGATGCCGGAGAGCGCCTTGTCTACGTACATGGTGTGCAGCAGCGGTTCGTCGTAGCCGGTCTGGAACTTGTCGGCGACGATCAGGAAGCGGTACGGGTCCTGTTGTACCTTGTCCGGGATCTGGCTGCTGGGGAAGCCGTTCAGCGTCGCTTCGGTCACTTTCTTTCCGCCATACTCGTGCTCCCCGGAAAAGGCCACGATGGGCGCGTAAGGGCTTTTACGCTCCTTGAGGTAGTCCTTGAAGGCGTGGAAATACTGAATGGCTCGCTCGATACCGTTGGTGATGACCATGGCCCGGGCATGGCCGCCGATCTTGCGGTGGCCGATCACCTGGGCGTGGAAGTGGTCCACCATGATCTCCGCCTTCTCGCGGATGGCGTGATCATGGGACTCCACATAGCGGCGCAGCTTTTTCTGGGCCTTGTTAGCGTCGAAGAGCGGATCGTCCTCCACTGTCTTGGCCAGGCGGTAATAACTCTCCACCGGGGTGTAGTTCTTCAGCACATCGAGGATGAAGCCCTCCTGGATGGCCTGCTTCATGGTGTAGCTGTGGAACGGGTGATGCTTCACGGTGCCGTCGGGCTGCGGGTCCGGCTCGCCGAAGATCTCCAGGGTCTTGTTCTTGGGGGTGGCGGTGAAGGCAAAGTAGCTGGCGTTGGTCACCATCTTCCGGCCTTCCATGATCTTGTTGATCTTGTCCTCGGTATCCAGTTCATCCCATTCCGCCTTGTATTCACCCGGCTTTTCCGCAACGGCCATGTTCATGGCGGCGGTGGTCTTGCCGCCCTGGCTGGAATGAGCCTCGTCGATGATGATGGCGAATTTGCTCTTGCGGTGTTCGTCGCCGATCTCATCGAGGATGAACGGGAACTTCTGCACGGTGGTGATGATGATTTTCTTACCGGCCTTGAGGAAGCGGCGCAGGTCGCCGGAATGCTCGGCATGGCCGACGGTGGCGGAAACCTGGGCGAACTGCTTGATGGTGTCGCGGATCTGTTTGTCGAGCACCCGTCGGTCGGTGACCACGATGACCGAATCGAACAACGCCTTGCTCTCGTGTTNNAGCTGGTGCGCCAGCCAGGCGATGGAGTTACTTTTGCCGCTGCCCGCCGAGTGCTGGATCAGGTAGCGTCTGCCGACGCCGCTCTCAGCGGCATTGGCCAGCAGCATGCGCACCACCTTTAGCTGGTGGTAGCGGGGGAAGATCTGCTTGTGCCTTTTTTTGCCGGTCTTCTCGTCCTTTTCCTTCACCACCTGGGCGTAGTTTTCCAGAATGTCGGTCAACCCCGCCTTGGAGAGGGCCTCCTTCCACAGATAGTCGGTGGCGAGCCCGGCCGGGTTGGGCGGATTGCCAGCACCGTCGTTGTAGCCCTTGTCGAAGGGCAGAAACCACGAGCCCTTGCCCTTGAGGTGGGTGCAGAAACGCACCTCGTGATCGTCCACGGCAAAATGAACGACGCAACGGCCGAACTGAAACAGCAGCTCCTTCGGGTCGCGGTCACGCTGGTACTGCTGCACGGCATCGAGCACCGTCTGCTTGGTGAGCTTGTTCTTGAGTTCGAAGGTGGCGATGGGCAGGCCGTTGATGAACACGGCCATGTCGAGGGAGAGCGCAGTCTCATTGCGGCTGTAGCGGAGCTGGCGGGTGACGCTGAAGACGTTGGCCGCGAACCGCTCGGCCGCCTTCACGTTGCCTGGCGTCGGCGTGCCGTAGAAAAGGTCCACATGGGCCGGGCCGTGCTTGATGCCGCCGCGTAGCACGTCTACCACGCCGCGCTTGGCGATCTCGCCCTGCAGGCGGTGCAGGAACTGGGTGCGCTTGGGGCCTTCCTCGTCGATGCCAAGAGCCTCATAGGTGTCGGGCTGGGTGGCGGAGAGGAATTGCAGCAGCTTGGCCCGGTCGACGGCGTGTTCCCGGTCGTAGTCCTGCGGGTCGCCCTGAACGTATCCGGCCTCCTCCACGAGGGACGCGACGATGATGGACTCCAGGCCCTTTTCGCTGGTGTCGGTCGGTTTCATAGATCCTCCAGCAAATGGGCGATGTCCTTCGGCGACGGCAGTTGACCTTTCAGCGCCTTGGGCAGGGTCTTGGTGATTTCATAAGTGGCCACGCCGATGGGCTTGCGGGCGTCGTGCAGGGCGTATTCCACAATCGTGCGGCTCTTCTCCTTACACAGGATGATGCCGATGGAGGGGTTCTCGTCCTCCTGGCGGACCTGCCGGTCCAGAGCCGCCAGATAAAACTGCATCTTGCCGACGAACTCCGGCAGGAACTCGCCGACTTTCAATTCAATGGCGACAAGGCAGCGCAGACGGCGGTGAAACAACAAGAGGTCGATGAAAAACTCTTTGCCGTCCACCTCCAGCCGGTATTGGCTGCCCATGAAGGCGAACATGCCGCCCATGGCCCGGAGGAAATCCTCGATCCGGGCGATGAGCGCCCGCTCCAGCTCCCGCTCGCTGTGCTCCTCGCCCAGCTCCAGAAAATCGAAGGTGTATTCGTCCTTCACCGCCAGCTTGGCCTGGGCGCGAAGTTCCGGTGTGAGCGCCTGGTCGAAGTTGGTCTGGCCGAGCAGGGATTTTTCGTAGCTCTGGTTGTCGATCTGATGGATGAGCACGTTCTTGGACCAGCCGAACTTGCGGGTCATGCGCAGATAGAATTCCCGCTCCAGCGGGTCCTTGCAGCGCTCCAGGATGGCCAGGTTGTGGCTCCAGCCGATTTCTCGCACCAGTGGTGCGAGTTTTTCGAGTCCGTTGTACGCCTCGAAAAAAGCCTTCATCCGCCAGAGGTTGGAAGCCGAAAAGCCCCCCACGCCGGGAAACTCCGTCCGCAGATCGGCGGCGAGCTGTTCCACCACCGCCTTGCCCCAGCCTTCAACATCCTGCCGCTCCACGATCATCCGCCCGATGTCCCAGTACAGACCGACCAACTCCTTGTTGACCGCCTTGAGGGCTTCATACTGGGCGGAGCGGATGCGCTCCTTAATCTCGGACAGCAGGCGCGGGTAGTCCTGCGGTTTGCCGAGGCTGTTTTTTGGGGTTTTGTCAGTCGGTTTCATCCATCTCCCCCTCGTCATCGATCACGTCATCGGCATCGGCGGTGTCCTCTTCCAGCGCCAGCAGCTCTTCATCGGCAACCTCCGGCACCTCGATTCCGCGCACATCCACCTGACCGGTGACCACATCGGAAATCAGCCGGGTACGGTATTCGCGCATCAGCTCGATCTCGCGTTGGGCGCGGGTGATTGCTTGGTCGATCTCGGCCGATTTTTCCTGGATGTGTTCGAGAATCTCCCGCTGCTCTTTGATTGGCGGCAAACCGATTGGATAGTTTTTCACAAAATCCGATGGAATCCTCTGCTGGCCAGCCGCGCCGGTCATGTATTGCTCGCCCAGCAACAAGAACTGTTTGGTTGACGTGAGGAACCGAAGGAAAGCGCCGTCAATGGCCTTTGAAGGACGAAGAACGATCAGTTCGGTAGTGCCAAAGCCGAAATCAGATTCAAGCCCTTTGAGGTAAGCTCCTTTGCCATTTTCAAAGCAGGGAGTGATTTTCGCGACAACCACATCCCCGCGTCGGAAATAGGTGAAGCCATTCCAGACTTCGGACAGAGTGCGTTTTTCAGAGCAGTCGATATCCCCATTGACAGAGATGTTCTCCATGGGAAGAAAGACAACCTTTTCTTCATCCGCCGGATTCGCTCGTGTCTCAGATTTTGATGGATTGAAGCTGACCACGCGTTTGAGCTTCGTGGCATCCCAATGCTTGCTCTGGGATAGGGTTTTCTTG
>DPKT01000099.1:15659-16214 GCA_003542385.1 Desulfomicrobium sp. | reverse complement strand
CGCACCGGGCGGGGGAGTCGCGGGGGAGGAGCGGGCCGCGCGGATTCTCGTGGTCGACGACGAGGTCATCTCCCGCGACAACCTGGCCCTGGCCCTGGCCCGGCAGGGGCACGAGACCGTCACGGCCGGAGGCGGGGAGGAGGCGCTGGGGCTTCTGCAGGGNNGAACATCCTGACGGACCTCATGATGGAGGGCATGGACGGTCTGGCCCTGCTGAAGGCCGTCAAGGAGCGGCACCCGGACATCGAGGTCGTGGTCATCACCGGCTACCCCACCGTGGACACGGCCGTCGAGGCCATGCGCGCCGGGGCCTACGACTATCTGGCCAAGCCCTACCGCCTCGACGAGGCCCGGCTTCTGGTGCGCAGGGCCCTGGAGAAGCGCCGCCTGCGCCTTGAGGTCGCCCGCCTGCGCGAGCAGCTCAAGGACCGGACCCTGCCCGTGCCGCTCCTGGGCGAGGCCCCGTGCATGCGCGAACTCAAAGGCACCATCGTGCGCATCGCCCCGTCCGACGTGACGGTGCTTATCCTCGGCGAGACGGGCACGGGCAAGGAG
>DPKT01000099.1:0-15633 GCA_003542385.1 Desulfomicrobium sp. | reverse complement strand
CGCTTCCTGGCCATCAACTGCGGCGCCTTCAACGAGGAGCTGCTGGAAAGCGAGCTGTTCGGGCACGAGCAGGGCGCGTTCTCGGGCGCCACGAGGCAGAAGAAGGGACTGTTCGAGGCCGCCGAAGGGGGCACGCT
The DNA here is from genome assembly GCA_003542385.1 of Desulfomicrobium sp. Lineage (GTDB taxonomy): Bacteria > Desulfobacterota > Desulfovibrionia > Desulfovibrionales > Desulfomicrobiaceae > Desulfomicrobium. The sequence continues at coordinate 15,496 of DPKT01000099.1, read as the reverse complement.
CTTTCTCGACGAGGTGGGGGAGATGTCTCTGGCCATGCAGGTCAAGCTGCTGCGGGCCGTGCAGGAGCGCTCGATCCGCCGCGTCGGCGGCACTGCGGACATCCCCGTCGACGTGCGTCTCGTGGCCGCGACCAACAAGGACCTGCGTACCGAGGTAGAGGCCGGGCGTTTCCGGCAGGACCTCTATTTCCGGCTGAACGTCCTGGTCCTGCGCATGCCGCCCCTGGCGCAGCGCCTGGAGGACCTGCCGCTGCTGGCGCACTTCTTCGCCGAGAAGACGGCCAGGGAGAGCGGGCGGCCCGCGCCGCGCGTCTCGGCCGAGGTGCTCGACATCCTGTCGCGCTACGCCTTTCCTGGCAACGTGCGCGAACTGCAAAACATCATCGAGCGCGCGGCGGTATTCTGCACGGGTGACGAGATTCTGCCGGCCCACCTGTCGCCCGAGCTGCTCGAAGCCCCGCGCCACCTGGTCAGGGCCGGCGAGCGCCAGCCCATGACCCTGGAGGAGTGCGAGCGGGAGCAGATCGAGTGGACGCTGGCCCATGTCGACGGCAACCGCACCGCTGCCGCGCGGCTCCTGGGCATCGACCGGGCCTCCCTGTGGCGGAAGATGAAGCGTTTCGGTCTGCAGGCGGACGTGTGACCCGGTCCGTCGAGGATTGCGCCGGGTTCTGCCGGGACTGCGGGCGGGAGCACGTCCTGCCCGCGGCTCCCGCGATGCCGCATGCCCTGGCTCTCATGGCGGAAATGGAGGCGCGGGGGAGCATCGCTGCGCCGGGCTGCGACGACCCGCGCCTGGGCCTCGACTACCTCTTCGGGCCGGCCCGCGGCCAGATGTTCGGGGTGCTGGTCTGTCAGGATGGACGGGGGAACGAGCGGGTGCTCAAGGCCTTCTCCGGACAGTACAACGGCGTCTGGGAGGTGCCGGGCTGGGTGCCGCCCATCGTCGACCCGGCACGGTTCCAGAGCACGATCCGTGACGACGAGCCGCGCATCAAGGCCCTGACAGCCCGCATCGCCGCCCTCTCGCCCGAAGACCCTCTGCGCCGCGATCTCCTGGCCGAACGTCGGGCTCTGTCCGCCGGCCTGATGGAACGCATCTTCGACCTCTACCGCCCGGCCAATTTTCGGGGGCAGAGTCGCGCCCTGCGCGATGTCTTCCTCGGCCGGGCCATGCCCACGGGCACCGGCGAGTGCTGCGCGCCCAAGCTCCTGCATCACGCCGCCCTGCACGGCCTCGTCCCCATGGCCCTGGCCGAGTTCTACGTCGGCCGGGAGAACCTGTCGGGCACCCGGACCCACGGCCGCTTCTGCGCGCCGTGCGCGGAAAAATGCCGTCCCATCCTCGGCTTCATGCTCTGCGGCATCGATGAGCTGCGCTTCGGCGCCGCCACTCCATAACAGACCGTCTTTCCGCCGAAACGTTATTGGGCCGCGGCGCAGGAGTGCCCGCGCCGGTCGCGGACATAGACGTTGCCAGGCAGGGACTTGGCGTAGCTTTTGACCTGCGCCGCCTTTTCCCCGAGAAGCTGCAGGCTGCAACCCCGGATGTTCTCGCTGCACTCGACGATGCCGATGGACACGGAGACCAGCGGGAACTGCTGCTCCCTGCCGTCCCGTCCCTTGCCCATGATCCAGCCCCGCTCGCGGTCCTGCGGATGGTAGTGGAGGGGAATGAGGCGCCTGAAGCAGCGCACCACCGCCTTGCAGATGCGCTCGGCCCTTTCGGGCGAGACCATGGCCACGAAGTCGTCCCCGCCGATGTGGGCCAGAAAGTCCCCCGGGCTGCCGTGGCGTGCCATGGTCCAGGTCAGGATTCGTCCCAGCAGCAGGATGACCAGGTCGCCGTCCTTGAAGCCGTAGACGTCGTTGAAGACCTTGAAGTGGTCCAGATCCGCGTAGAGCATGGCGAAAGGCCTGCCCTTGCGCAGCGTGGCCTCGACCTCCTTCTCCAGGGCGACGTTGCCCGGGATGCCGGTCAGGGGGTTGGTGCCCTTGGCCATTTCGACCTGCACCTGGGCCAGTGTGGTCAGCATCTGCTGCACCGTGACCACGCCGAGGAAATTCCCTTCGCGGGTGACGATGACCTCGTCGTAGGCCTTGAGCATCTCCCGGGTGTTGGCGTTTTTGGCCACGGATTCCACGGGCTCGCGTTCGTCCGCGACCAGGGGCTTGGCATCCATGAGCAGGGAAACGGGCTTTTCCGCGTACAGCGCCCGGCCGTAAAGGGTGGCCAGGTGCCGGTCCAGGCTGTAGCCCATGACCAGGCCCAGGGGGCGGCCGTCCTCCACGACCGCGACGCTCGTCAGCGCGGGGTTGGTGGAGAAGATGCGCTGCACCGACTGCACCGGGGTGCGCGGGCTGACCGTCATGGTCTTCTGGGCCAGCTGGCCGATGGGGATGGAGCAGGACAGCCGGCTGAGCGCGTCCTGTCGCAGGGGGACCAGCTCCCTGATGTCCAGGTGCGTCTCGGGCTTGGGGAAATGCGGCCGGCTCAGGAAGTAGCCCTGGCCGTAGTGGACGCCGATCTCGATCAGGGCGCCGGCCTCGCCTTTGGTTTCGATGCCCTCGGCGATGATCTCCGACCCGATTCGTCCCGCCAGGGTGACCATGGTCTCCATGAGGGCCCGGCGCACCGGGTCCTTGTCGATGTCCCGCACCAGGGACATGTCCACCTTGATGTAGTCCGGGTGCAGGGCGGCGATGGTCGACAGGCCCGAGTAGCCCGTCCCGGCGTCGTCCACGGCGACCTTGAAGCCCTGGCTGCGGTAGTGGTCCAGGGTCTTGTGGAACGAGCTGAAGTCCTTGATGGAATGACGCTCGGTGATCTCGAAGACGATGTTCTCGGGTTCGAGGCCATACGCCTGGATGAGCTCCAGGGTCCTGCCCGGGGCGAAGGTCGGGTCGACCACGGCGCGGGGATGGATGTTCAGGAACAGGCTCTGTCCGGGCGCCAGGGCGCCGACGGTCTCGATGGCCCTGGCGCGGCAGGTCTGTTCCAGGACGAAGAGCTGCCCGGTCTGCTCTGCGAAGTCGAAGAGCAAGGCCGGGGACTCGAACTCCGACCCGCGGGGGCCGCGGGACAAAGCCTCCCAGGCCAGAACAGTGCCCTTCTTGAAGTCGTAGATGGGCTGGAAGAGCACGTTGATCTGCCCGTTGCGCACGATGGAGCGGAAGACTGCGGACAGCTTGATGGCCTCGAGGTTGACGGCCCCCTGCGCCATGCGTCTGGCGTCTCCGATGGCCTCGTGCAGGGCCCGCTCCTTTTCCATGAGCGGGGATTCGTGCAGGACCGAGAAGCCGACCTCGATGTCGAACTCCCTGCCGAGGGACGAGATGGTGTGCTTGCGCAGGGCGGCCTGCAGGGACATCTTCAGGCTGAACGCCTGGTCCATGAGGCGCTCTTCGCCCAGCGGGCACAGGTTGCGCAGCAGCAGCGCCTCGCCGGTCCCGATGCGCAGGGCGTGCCGGGCGCTCATGGCCGGGTTGGTCTGACCGTATGCATCCAGGGAGGCCACGAGGAGGTTCTCGATTTCCTCCGTGACATGCGCGCCGTAAAGTTCCCGGCAGAGGGTGAAGTCCTTGAGCCGGCACACGAAGATGCTGAGCGCGCGGTTCGTTTGGAGGAATCTTCTGATTTCGAGAATGGGTTGGGGCGCTTCAGGTGGACGGGCCGTGTGGACTTGGAGCATGGCTGTATCCTCAGGGGACCGGCGATGCGTGCGGCATGCACGCATGCGGCGTGTGACGGACCTTTTGTGCGATGGTGTGTTTCGGAATTGCGACGAAAGCGTGAAGGAGCGGCGGCAACTTTGTTGAGTCGTCAAAACAGGGATGTTACAGGAATTTCATGCCGCTGTCACAATCCTGTCACGAAGGGCCGGTAACCCGCCAGGATACGGTCGGCATCACCCGCGGCCGCTTTGGAAAAAAGGGGGAAAAATGGCTCACAAGATCGTCGTCATCGAAGACGAACCCGATATCGCGAATCTGCTGGCCTTTCATCTGAAGTCGGGCGGCTACGACTGCTTTGTGGCCCGCGACGGCAGGAAGGGCCTGCAGCTGGTGCAGAGCGAGCGGCCGGACCTGGTCCTGCTGGACCTCATGCTGCCCGGCATGAGCGGCACGGACGTGTGCAAGGCCATCAAGTCCAGCTCCGACTGCGCCCACATACCGATCATCATGCTCACGGCCCGCGGGGACGAGGTCGACCGGATCCTCGGCTTCGAGCTGGGCGCCGACGACTACGTCATCAAGCCCTTCAGCCCGCGGGAGCTGATGCTGCGCATCAAGACGGTCCTGCGCCGCAACGTGCACGTCATGCCCAAGGTCGCCCACTGGCAGCGCGAGGGCCTGGTGGCCGATTTTGAGGCCTTCACCCTCCTGGTGGACGGGGCCGACGCGCATCTCACGCCCACGGAGTTCAACCTGTTCGGCGAATTCGTGCGCAACGAAGGCAAGGTGCTTTCCCGAGAGCAGCTCCTGAGCAATGCCTGGGGCTACGAGTTCGAAGGATATTCCCGCACCGTGGACACCCATGTGCGGCGGCTGCGCAAGAAGCTCGGGCCGTATGCCGACTGGCTTGAGACGGTCCGCGGCATCGGTTACCGCATGAAACGAGAAAACCAGGCCGACTAGGACAGACATGACCACACCACCAATTTCCCTGCGGTTACGGCTGCTTCTGGCCTTCGGGGTCATTCTGCTGCTGGCCCTGGGAGTGCCGGCGTACCATCTGCGCCAGAACCTGGGCCAGACCATCGAACGCGAGGCCAGGGAGGGCGCCCTGCGCGACCTGCAGACCGTCGAATGGGCGCTGTCCGGCGTGACCGAACGCCCTGCGCTCGGGAGCGTGCTGCGGGATCTCGCGGCGAGCATGCAGATCCGCATCACCTACATCACCCTGGACGGCGCCGTGCTGTCGGACTCCGGCGTGGCGGCGCAACAGGTCGGCCTCATGGAGAACCATGCCGGCCGGCCGGAAGTCCTGCAGGCCCTGGACGGCGAAATCGGCACGAGTCTGCGCTACAGCGACACCCTGAGCCAGGACCTGCTCTATGTCGCCCGCAGGTTCGGCGGCAACGCCGCGGTCCCGGAAGGGGTCGTGCGCGTGGCCAGGCCCCAGAGCCAGATGCGCAAGACGCTGGACAGCCTCTACGGGCACACGGGCTGGGTCTACGGCTTCAGCATCCTGCTGGCCTTCGGGCTGGTTTCCCTGATGTCGCGTCAGGTCTCGCGGGCCATCTCCAGCGTGGCCCAGGCCGCGGCCGACATCGGGCAGGGCGGGCCCGGCAAGCGCATCCGCTTCTCCCCGAGCACGGAAATGACGCCGCTGGTCAACGCCTTCAACAACATGCTGGAGCGCATCGAGTCCAACCTGCAGACCATCGTCAAGCAGAAGATGGAGTCGGAAGCCGTGCTGAACGGCATGAAGGCGGGGCTCATCGTCCTCGACGGCCGGGGCAACATCCTGCGCGGCAACTACGCGGCCCAGGAGATTTTCCCCGGTCTCTCGACCTTCGCCGGGCGCAAGCCCATGGAGCTCTGCCTCCTGCAGGACCTGCAGGACGCCTGCGACGCCGCCCTGAAGAAGCGCAAGGCGGGCGATTTTTCGCAGGGCAACGTCGTGGTCGCGCTCCAGAGCGGAAAAAGCTTCGACGTGTCCATCGTGCCCATCAAGGGCGACGCCGAGCTCGGGGCCATCATGGTCTTCCACGACATCACCGAGATCAGGCGGGTGGAACAGATCAGGCGCGATTTCGTGGCCAACGTGTCGCACGAGCTGCGTACCCCCCTGACGTCCATCAAGGGCTACGCCGAGACGCTCCTGGGCCTGGACAGCTACGACCCGGGCCAGACGCGCACCTTCCTGGAGGTCATCCAGCGCAACGCCAACCACATGAACACCATGCTCGACGAGCTGCTGCAGCTCTCCCGGCTGGAGCACGGCAAGCAGCGGGTGGACATGGTCTCCGTGGACCCGGCCTCGGCCCTGTATTCGGCCTGGAAGAGCTGCCATCCCCTGCGCAAGAAGGTCGATTTCGTCAATGACCTCTCCCAGGGCACGCCCGCCGTGCGGGCCAACTTCGAGCAGCTGGTTCAGGTCTTCCGCAACGTCCTGGAGAACGCGCTCAAGTACGTGCCCGACGAAACGGCCCGGATCAGGGTCCACGCGGAGTCCTCCGGCCACGAGGTGTCCGTGTTCATCGACGACAACGGTCCCGGCATCCCGGCCGAGGACCAGAGCAGGATTTTCGAACGGTTCTACCGGGTTGAGAAGGACCGCAACAGCGCCATCGGCGGCACCGGTCTGGGCCTGGCCATCTGCCGGCACATCATGGTCAGCCATGGCGGGCGGATCATCGTCCAGAGCCCAGTGCCCGAGACCGGGGCCGGCTCACGCTTCATCATCACCCTCCCCGTCGCGGGGCGGACATCAGAGGAATAAACATGGCAGAAACAGTCAAGATTTCTTCCAGAAATCTCAACTTCTACTATTCGGACTTCCACGCCCTGCAGGACATCTCCTTCGACATGTTCCAGCATCAGGCCACGGCCCTCATCGGGCCGTCCGGCTGCGGCAAGTCGACCTTCCTGCGCTGCATCAACCGCATGAACGACCTCATTGACGGTACGCGCATCGAAGGGGCATTGACCATGGACGGGCAGGACCTGAACGACCCGTCCCACGACGTCGTCGTGCTGCGCCGGCGGGTGGGCATGGTCTTCCAGAAACCAAACCCCTTTCCCAAGAGCATCTACGAGAACGTGGCCTACGGGCTGCGCGTCAACGGGGTCAGGGACCGGGAATTCATCGACGCCCGGGTGGAGGAGAGCCTCAAGCTCGCCGCCCTGTGGGACGAGGTCAAGGACCGCATGGACCAGTCGGGCCTGAGCCTGTCGGGCGGGCAGCAGCAGCGCCTGTGCATCGCCCGCGCCATGGCCGTGGAACCGGAGGTGCTGCTCATGGATGAGCCGGCCTCGGCCCTGGACCCCATCGCGACCCAGAAAATCGAGGAACTCATCCACGATCTCAAGAGCAAATTCACCATTGTCATCGTCACGCACTCCATGCAGCAGGCCGCCCGCGTCTCCGACCGGACCGCCTTCTTCTACATGGGGCGCCTCATCGAGGTCGGCCCCACGGACAAGCTGTTCACCCGGCCGGAGAACAAGCAGACCGAAGACTACATTACCGGCCGTTTCGGCTGATGTGCGCCCGGTGAAACGGCAATTTACGAAAATTTCAAAGGAAGTGAAGTATGTATACGCATCTGCATGAAGAGATTGAGACGCTGAAACTGAAGGTGCTGAAGATGGTGGCGCTGACCGAGGCCGCCGTCGAGAAGTCCATCAAGGCCTACGTGAACAAGGACCTGTACCTGGCCGAAGAGGTCCAGGACGGTGATGTCGAGGTCAACCGGCTGGAAGTGGAGATCGACGAACTGGGGCTGCGCCTGCTGGCCCTGGAGCAGCCTGTGGCCGGTGACCTGCGCTTCATTCTGGGGTGCATGCGCATCAGCGTCGACCTGGAGCGCATCGCGGACGAGGCGGTCAACATCGCCGAGCGCTCCATCATGCTCAGTTCCCGCCCGGCCCTGCCGTTCCAGGACAACGTCCGCGAGATGGGCGGCAAGGCCCTGGCCATGCTCCGGCACGCCGCCCAGGCCTTCGCCTCGGGCAACGTCGAGGAAGCGTTGGAGGTCTGCAAGCTGGACAACGAGGTCGACGTCCTCAACCACAAGAACATGCGCGAGGTCATCGAATACATGATCCACGAGACTCCGGCCATCGAGCGGTCCGTGCACACCATCATCCTCATTCGCCGCATCGAGCGCATCGGGGACCTGGCCACGAACATCGCCGAGTCCGTGGTCTTCATCACCCAGGGCGTGAACATCAAGCACAAGGTCTATTTCGACGAGCGTTGATCCCGGCGCGGCGTCGGAATCAGCATCACTCCCCCGCGGGGATGGCGCGACCAGAGGACGGCGCGCCATCCCCGCTGCCGCTTTACGGGCTGTGCGGGAGGCGCTGATGCCAGTCGCCCGCGATTCGCCTTTCCGTCTTTCCCGGGAAAAGTCCATGCGTCCGCAGGGTTGCAACAGCGTGCTGCGCATCCTTGCTGTGGTGGCCGTTGTGAGCTATCCATGGATACGTTGGCTCAGTACGCACGCAAAGTCCTGGGAACGGATGCATCTTGAATTTGGAAGAGGAAACATGTCTCATAAGCTTATCCGGAAAGAAGAAGCAGTTATTTATGACCAGATGGTCTCAAACTATCTGAAGGAACAGAACGGATCTTTCTTTCTTGTCACGAATGATGAAATGTTTGTTAAGACGGTACGCGGCGCAATGCGTTTCATCGGCTTCAATTATGATTCGCTTGCAGTGGCGCATGTATCTTCGGATGTGGTGCGGAAATGCCGCGATCTGCTGAATGCCTACGCGCAGATAGTCCTCTTCATCGAGTCGAAGATCAGCGGCAAATCCAATGTCTACGAATTCAAGCGCATCAAGGAGAGTTTCGGGGACAAGGTCAAGATCATCTGTCTGACGCCTGAGGTGTCCGAAGAGCATGTGTCCTTCATCGCGGAGAACGATGTGGATTCGATCATCGTCAAGCCCATCTCCATCAACAACCTCATCCAGAAGATCGCCTTCGCCATCAGGCCGACCAACAGTTTTTTCGTCGAAGTGGAGCAGATCAAGAAGCTGATCGGCCAATGCCTGTACGAGGAGGCCATGCCGAAGATAGAGATGCTCCTCAAGGAAAAGCCGAGCAGTTCCATATGCATGATGCTCAAGGGCGACATTTTCAAGAGCAAGAAGGATTTCGGCAACGCGGAGCTCTATTACAAGGAAGCATCCAAGGGGTCGCGCTTGAATCTGAAGCCGCTGCAGCGGCTGGCCAACCTCTACCTCGAGGCCGATGACGCGGCAAACTATCTCAAATACCTGCTGCTCATGGACAAGATTTCGCCCCTCAACCACGAGCGAAAGATCAGCATCGGCGAGCAGTACAGCAAGAACGGCCAGGAGGAGGCTGCGCAGAAATACTACCAGGACGCCCTGGGCATCGTGCGGGCCCAGGCCAACGACATGCTGGCCTCGACATACATGGAGATTGGCGTGAAGCTGCGCGAGATCAACCCCGAGCAGGGGCTCGCGTTCATGCGACAGGCCCTGGAGAGCAAGGGCAGCGATTTCTCGCGCGCCGACCTGTGGATGGTCAACGAGATGGGGCTTTCCCTGCGCAAGCAGGGCGACTGGCAGGGCGCCGTGGATGCGTACCAGAAAGCCCTGCATGTCATCCCGGACGAACCGGGGCTGCACTACAACATGGGCATGGCCTATTTTCAGGGCAAGGAGCACTTGAAGGCCGTCAAGCAGTTCGAAAAGGCCGTCGCAGCCCGGCCCGAGATTCTGCAGGAGTCTCCGCTCATCCCGTTCAACATCGGCATGGTCTACCTCCAGATGAAGAAGTTCCCGGATGCGGACCGGTACATGCGGGCCGCCCTGCAGGTCGACCCGGATTTCGAGCAGGCCAAGGCCGCCATCGGAAAGATCCGTTCCGCAACCGGGGGCGACGGGGACCCGTCCCGGCAGTCCTGAACACCCGTGCACTGGCTCGCCTGGCCGGCCGCGGCCGAACTTGCCTCGCCGGAAGCCAAGGGCTAGAAGACCGCAACATTTTCCTTACGTGGAGGCCCGGCATGCACCGCGTCGTTCTGTTCTGCCTGTTCGCCCTGTCCGCGGCGTTTTCCGCGCAGGCCTATGACTATCCGTTCACGAACCCTTACGAGGCCACGGTTTTCGGCACGCTGCCGCGGGACGAGTTCGACCTGTCATCCGTGCGGCCGGCCGGCTTTTCGGATCTGAACCCCCTGCAGGATCTCGGAGCCGTGCGCGGCCGGGAGATGCTCCTGCATGATCGTCCCGTACCCGAGATCCTGTGGTACGACGACACCCTGCAGTACACGCTGGCGCAGCAGCGGGGCAAGGCGCCCCTGCTGTTCATCCTGGCCGGCACCGGCTCCTCCCACGAGTCGGCCACGTGCAGTTTCCTGCAACGGGTCTTCCATCGGGCCGGCTTCCACGTGGTCACGCTGTCCTCGCCGACCTATCCCAATTTCGTGGTCAGCGCCTCGACGACCCAGGTGCCGGGCTACATCCCCCACGACGTGGCCGACCTCTACCAGACCATGGACGCCATCGCTGACCGGATAGGGCGGGACAGGATCGCGTCCTTCCACCTCGCCGGCTACAGCCTCGGCGGGACCCAGGCGGCTTTCCTGGCCGAACTGGACACCCGCGAGGGGCGCTTCGGCTTCGAGAAGGTGCTGCTGCTGAACCCGGCCGTGAACCTCATGACCTCGGCCATCCGCCTCGACCATCTGCTGTCCGACAACGTGGCCGACCGGTCCGAGGCCGCGCGCACCGTGGCCGGGCTGGTGCGCCAGCTTTCCGAGGCGTACCGGGCCAGCGACCAGGTGAATTTCGGCGACGAGTTCCTCTTCGCCCTGCACCGCAACCGCTCCATCTCCGAGAAGGAGCTCAAGATCCTCATCGGGGTGGCCTTCCGTCTGTCACTGGCGTCCATGGTTTTCACCAGCGACACGTGCACGGGCGCGGGGTACATCGTGCCGCGGGGGCACCGGATCGTGAAGGACGAATCCCTGGCCCCCTACCTCGATTCGGCCGTGGGCGTGAGCTTCGAGGACTACGTCAGGGAGTACCTGTTGCCCTTTCTGCAGTTCCACGACCCGGCGATCACCCCGGAAAAGGCCGTAGCTGCCTGCAGTCTGGAGGCCATCGGCCCGTTTCTGCGCGGCGCGGGAGGCATCGCCGTCATGACAAACGCCGACGATCCCATCCTGACGCCGGAAAACTTCGCCTTCCTGGAGAACACGTTCGGGCCGCGCCTGACCGTCTTTCCCGCCGGCGGCCATTGCGGCAACCTGCGCTTCAGGGACAATGTGGCGGCCATGCTCGATTTCTTCCGCAAATGAGGCGACCCATGCGCGTTCTTCTCCTTCTTCTTCTCGTTCTGGCCAGCGGCTGCGCCACCACTCCGGAGCACCAGCCCGGGCCTTTCCAGGCTCCCGTGCACCGTGGGCTGCCCGAAGACCCGGAGGTCGAGAGGCTCTTCCTGGTCGAAGACCCCTGGGAAGGGTTCAACCGCTCGATGTACCATTTCAACGCCCAGTTGGACCGGTACGTCTACCTGCCGGTGGTTCGTTTCTACGAAGCGGTCCTGCCGGACAGCGTGCAGCAGGGCGTCTCGAATGTTTTTAACAATTTCAAAGAAATACCGATTTTCGTCAACTCGGTCCTGCAGGGCAACCCCAAGAAGGCCTCGGTTTCGCTGGGCCGTTTCGTCTTCAATACGACCATCGGGCTGGGCGGCCTGATCGATGTGCTGGGCAAGGGGGGCATCCCGCAGGAGAACGAGGATTTCGGGCAGACTCTGGGCGTCTGGGGCGTGCCCCCCGGGCCGTACCTGGTCCTGCCGGTCCTCGGGCCCTCTGGGCTGCGGGACGCCGGGGGCACGGCCTTCGACGCGGTCCTGACCCTCAACCCCGCGGACTTCGTCTTCGACGGCATGGGGTGGGCGGCTCGGGGCACGGCGACCACGGCCGTGTACGGGCTGAAGGCCGTGGACGCCCGGCATCAGGTCAAGTTCCGGTACTACGAAACCGGGAGCCCATTCGAGTATCAGCTGGTTCGCTTCGTCTACACCAAGAAGCGCGAGCTCGACATCGCCAAGTAAACTTCCCGGCAGGCCTCGGCGTACCCGCCGTCGGGGCCGGCTTCCTTTACCCGCCTCCCTTTCTGTTTCCGCAGATGGTATCCGTTCTGTAAACTCAGGTTTTCAGGTGACAAGTCATGTTGTCGCATCTCGGGCATCCGCTGCCTGTAACGTGTTGAAATTGAATGGCGTGACCTCTGGGCTTGCTTGGCATGGCTTTTGTTATCCGTCGTTTCGAAAAGGTGCCCCGCAGCGGGGATTCATTCGAAACAAGCAAGGAGGAAGAAACACCCATGGCCCAAGACAGCAACGTCGTCATCGACCACGGCAAGAGCCAGTGGTCGGATCTGTGGAAGAAAGAGGATTTTCTGGCCATCTGGCTCGGCTTCATCATCATCGCCGTGTGCATCCTGGCCTACACCAGCTTCGGACCCAAGGACGAATTCGCAGCCAAGATCAAGGCCGCCGACGAGATCCAGGCCGCCGAGGCGGCCAAGGCCCCCTTCAAGACCCTCGCCTGGTACAAGGCTCAGGACGACAAGGGCAAACTCAAGGGCACCAGCACCCCCTTCGGCAAGTTCGCCTCTCACTGGACCAAGACCCCAGGCTCCTGGACGTCCAACCCCCTCGACTCCCTGATGCAGAGTGAGGAGCAGGCCAAGGCCAAGAACGAAAAGGCCATGCCCAAGTACGAAGAGGCCAAGGCAAATGCCGAGGCCGCGCTGACCGCCGCCGTGGCCGCCGAGGAAGCCGCCGCGGGCGCCATGTTCCAGGACAAGGCCCTGAACGACGACGCATCCGCCAAGATCAAGGCCTGGCGCGACGCCAACAAGGCCGCCGGTGACGCCAAGAAGAAGACCGAGAACAAGGCCTTCAACCTGATCCCCGGCCTCATCGGCCTGTGCGTCTTCCTGGCCCTGGCCTTCGGCCTGGGCATAGCCCTCATGGGCAAGAACATGATGGAGTTCGCGCAGGGCTTCACCATGGTCTTCCTGGTCGCGGTGCTGGCCTACATGCTGGGCGGTCAGGCCATCTCCAAGCAGTACGGTTTCGGCGCCGAGGCCTGGGGCGTGGTCCTGGGCATGCTCATCGCCAACACCTTGGGCACCCCCAAGTGGGTCCTGCCGTCCTGCCAGGTCGAGTTCTTCATCAAGACCGGCCTTGTGCTCCTGGGCGCCGAGGTCCTCTTCAACAAGATCGTGGCCATCGGCATCCCCGGCATCTTCGTGGCCTGGGTCGTGACGCCCATCGTCATCGTCGTGACCTACATCTTCGGCCAGACCGTGCTGAAGATGCCTTCCAGGACCCTTAACATCGTCATCTCCGCCGACATGTCCGTCTGCGGCACCTCCGCGGCCATCGCCACGGCGGCCGCCTGCCGGGCCAAGAAGGAGGAGCTGACCCTTTCCATCGGCCTGTCCCTGGTCTTCACCGCCATCATGATGATCGCCATGCCGGCCTTCATCAAGGCCGTGGGCATCCCCGAGGTCCTGGGCGGCGCCTGGATGGGCGGCACCATCGACTCCACCGGCGCCGTGGCCGCGGCCGGCGCGTTCCTGGGTCAGAAGGCCATGTACGTGGCCGCGACCATCAAGATGATCCAGAACGTCATGATCGGCGTGACGGCCTTCTGCGTGGCCATCTACTGGGTCACCAAGGTCGAGAGCACCGAGACGGGCCACTCCGTCGGCGCCGGCGAGATTTGGCACCGCTTCCCCAAGTTCGTGCTGGGTTTCATCGCCGCCTCCATCATGTTCTCCATCCTGGACCAGAATCTTGGCAAGGATCTGGGCGACGCGGTCATGGAACACGGCATCGTGCGCGGCGGCACCAAGCTCCTGCGCGACTGGTTCTTCGCCCTGTCCTTCGCCGCCATCGGACTGTCCACCAACTTCCGCGAGCTGGCCAAGTACTTCAAGGGCGGCAAGCCGCTCATCCTGTACGTCTGCGGCCAGAGCTTCAACCTTGCCCTGACCCTGGCCATGGCCTACGTCATGTTCTATGTGGTCTTCCCGGAAATCACGGCCAAGATCTAAAACCGCTACCGGGCCGGGAGGGTTTGCCCTCTCGGCCCGTAAAGGACTCTGAACCATGAACCCACAAAGCTTGTCCGTGCGAATGAGGAACTTCGTCCTGGCCCTGGGCACGGCCCTGGCCTTCGTCTACCTCTTTCTGCCCGTGCTGACCAACTCCGTCGGGGTGTTGCACCGCATGTCCCTGTACCTGGCGGACAACGGCATCGACCCCACGCGCTACTACTACACCGACGTGGAGCAGGTGAAGGAAGGGGAGAACTATCTCTACGAGGTTCTCAAGCAGCAATGACCGCCACGGCTCCCGTCCGGCCGCATCGACCGGTCCTTGCCAGTTCATCCCGTCTCGCCTAATCGAATTCGTGAGGCGCCCGTTCGCTGACGGCGCGGCCTCCCGGTCCGATCATCTCAGTCCGCCGCTCGTCCACCGAAGCGGCACTGGTTCCAGGCAGGCCCATGCATATCCCAAAGCCATTGAAAATACAGACCAAGTTCGTCTCCGGCCTGCTCGTCGCCGCCCTCATCCTAGGTATCGGTTTTTCCACCGGGTTCTACCTGCACATGAAGAACGTCCTCGAGGAGGAGGTCAGGGACAAGGCCCTGCTCATCTTCAAGAACGTGGACTCCATCCAGCACTACGTGCGCGACGTGCTCCGGCCGGCCATGTACGAGCGCCTGCCTTCGACCTTCGTCATCGAGGCCATGTCCTCATCCTTCATCTCCCGGACCATCATGGCCTCCATCAACGACGACCACGAGGGCGTCATCTACCGTCGGGTGGCCATAGATGCACGCAATCCGTCTTACGAGGCCAATGTCCACGAGAGGGAGCTGATAGGGTATTTCCGAGCCAATCCCGACCAGGAGGTCTGGCAAGGGTACAGGACCATGGACACGGAACGGTACTACATCAAGGCCCGTGCGGTCCGTTTCGAGGAAAGCTGCATGTATTGCCACGGGCGGCCGGAAGCCGCGCCTTCGGAACTGACATCCCTCTATGGCGCCAGGGGGTTCGGCAAGGAACTTGGTGCCATCGCCGGCGTGGATTTCGTGGGCATCTCCGTGCACAGCAGCGTGGGGCGGGTGCAGCAGACCATTCTGACCTACTTCTCCTTTTTCGCTTTCGGGGCCCTTCTTTTCTTTTCGGCCACCAACGTCCTCTTCAGGGTGCTCGTGGTCAACAACCTCAAACGCCTGAACAACGTCTTCCGTCGAAACGTGGCCGACGCCGAGGGGTCGGCCATCCTGCGCAAGCTGGAGCAGGGCGACGAGATCGAGGAACTCGTCGAGGGCATGGAGCAGATGGGCGAGCACCTCTACACCGCCCGCCACCAGCTCCAGGACTATGCCGAGAATCTGCGTCTGATGGTCGCTGAACGCACCGAGGCGCTGTCGCGGGAGGCCGGGGCGAGGCAGGCCGACGTGCGCCTGTTCGTGCGCCTGCTCGAGGACATGCGCCAGAGCAGTTCCCGCGCGGAACTGTGGAATTTCGCGCTGCCCCAGATCTGTACCCGCTTCGGAGCGCGCGGCATCGCCTATGTCTGCACCATGGCCTCCCAGAATTATTACGTTTGGCCCGAGACGATGGGGGCGCCGGAACTGCCGCCCGATTTCGTGGACGTGCTGACGGGCAGCGCCTGCATCCAGTCCGGTGCGCGCATCTTCGTGCCCGTCGAATCGAGTTCCGGCAACGCCGAGGGCATCCTCTGCC
>DPKT01000186.1 GCA_003542385.1 Desulfomicrobium sp. | reverse complement strand
GTCTCCTGCTGGCCGGCGAAACTGGCGTCGGGCAGGTCCTCGGCCGTGGCCGAGGAGCGCACGGCCACGTCCACGCCCTGGCCGTACTGCGTCTCCAGCTTGCGGTAGGCTTCGGCGATGGCCCCCTGCAGGTCGGCCGGGAACTCCAGGCCGCGGATGAGGGAGCGGATGCGGCTGCCCCTCTCCATAAGGTTGTCCATGTCGTGGGTGTCGAGGCCCTGCAGGATGCTCTTGATCCTGTCCATGGCGCCCGAGCTGTCCAGCAGATGGCGGTACCCCTTGGCCGTGACGGCGAATCCGCCGGGCACGGGCACGCCCTTGGCCGTCAGGTTGCGGTACATCTCGCCAAGGCTCGCGTTCTTGCCGCCCACCAGCGGCACGTCCTCGATGCCGATCTCGTCGAACCAGAGAACGAAGGCGTTTTGCTTGTTCACGGAAATCCTCCTTGCGTGCGAATCAGGCTGCGGTTTCCCGGTTCATTCATGCCAGCCCGCGGTGATTTGTGCAACTCGGCGTGGAGCTTGCGGGAAAACTTTCTGATCGGTTTGGTCGGGAAGAGCTGCGATCGGGCGCGTCGTCAAGTTGTAACAAACTGATCCCGTTGAAAAAATGCACAAATGTTCGTTTTGTTACAGGCGTGTTTCAGAATCGTAAAAAATCTTTTCTTACCGGCAGAGATACTCTACAGGAATTCGGATTTCGGTTCGCTGTCATACGAATGTAACACAAGGATCACGGATACCACATGTTTGATGTATTGATTCAGACCCTTGGCGGCCTCGGTATTTTCATCCTGGGCATGAAATTCATGACCGAAGGCCTGCAGATGGCTGCGGGCAACAGGATCCGCAACGTCCTCAAGGCCGTCTCCAACAACCGGGTCGTCGGGTTCATCACGGGCGCGGGCGTCACTGCCCTGGTCCAGTCGTCGTCGGCCACCACGGTCATGCTCATCAGCTTCGTCTCGGCCGGCCTGATGAGCCTGAACCAGGCCGTGGGCGTCATGCTCGGCTGCAACGTCGGCACGACCATGACCGCCCAGCTCATCGCCTTCAAGCTGTCGAACCTGGCGCTGCCGGCCATCACCATCGGCGTCCCCCTCAAGTATTTTGCCCCGCGCAAGAAGTACCGCTACCTCGGCGAGGTCATCCTCGGCTTCGGCCTGCTCTTCTTCGGCATGACGGTCATGGGTGACGGGCTGCGGCCCCTGCGGTCCGATCCCGAATTCATCGCCTTTTTTACCAAGTTTGACGCCTCGAGCATGGGCGGCGTGCTCCTGTGCGTGGCCACGGGCTGCATCCTGACCATGATCCTGCAGTCCTCGTCTGCCACTGTGGGCCTGACCATGACCCTGGCCACGCAGGGACTGCTCGACTTTCCCTCGGCCATGGCCCTGGTGCTGGGCGAGAACATCGGGACGACAATCACCGCCGAACTGGCGACCATCGGGTCGAGCTGCAGCGATTCCCACCGGGCGGCCAGGTCCAACACCATGTTCAACGTGCTCGGTGTGTGCATCATGCTGACCATCTTCCCGTACTTCTTGCAGGGGATTGAGTGGGTGAGCATGAACGTCACGGCATCGCAGCCGTGGGACACGCAGGTCGGCGGGGAGTACCCCTACGTGGGCCGTTTCCTGGCCAACGGCCATACCCTCTTCAACCTGACCAACGCCGTGGTCTTCCTGGTCTTCCTCCCGGCACTCATCCGCGTCGGCACATGGTGCTCGCCCAAGGACAAGACCGAGGGCGACGACCTGTTCCGGCTGCCGGTCTTTGACCAGCACGTCGAGGACAACCCCGTGGCCGCCCTGGCGCAGGTCCGCGGCGAGATCCACCGCATGTCCCAGACGGTCCACGCGGCCTACGCCAACGCCCTGGAAGGCCTCGAAAAACGGGACCACCGCACCGTGCGTCTGCGGCAGCGCTACGAATCGCACATCAACGACGCGCACAAGGCAGTCTCGACCTTTCTGGCCAAGACCATGCAGGGCGAGCTCAACGAGGAGACGTCCACCGACATCGCGGAGCAGATGCGCATCGTCAACAACCTCGAACGCATCGGCGACGCGGTGGAGGCGCTGGGCCTGCTCTGCGAGGACATCGTCGACAAGGAACTCAAGTTCAGCGAGAACGCCATGGGCGATCTTTTCGTCATCTCCGCCAGGGTCGACGAGTTCCTGAAGATGGTGTCCGAAGCCCTGATCAAGCAGCCGGAACAGCTGATGGAAAAGGCCGAGGAGCTTGAGCGGGCCATCGACTCCATGCGCGAGACCATGCGCGACGCCCACATCGAGCGCCTGAAGATCGGCAAGTGCGGCATCGAGGGCGGTCTGGCCTTCATCAACCTGCTGGCCAGGCTGGAGAAAATCGGCGACTACTGCTACTCCATCTCCCGGACTCTGGCCAGCGAACGCTGACCCCTGCGGCCGGACATTCCCGCGCGACCTTTTCGTGCGGGAATGTCTTGCGCCATCGTCTCCCCCCCGCTATCCTTCCTGCAAACAGGCGCGCCGTCCCGGCTCGCCCCGTTTGTCGGAGGGACAATGCGCATCCCCGCCTTCGCCTCCATACGCACAAGCCTCATCTGCCTGGTGCTGGTCGCCATCCTGCCCGCACTGTGCATCATGCTGTTCACCGGCTACTCCCTGCGCGAGAATACCATCCAAAGCGCCCGGAGCGCTGCCCTGAGGCAGATTCAGGTCATGGCCTCGCACCATGAGCAGGTCGTGGCCAACGCGCGTCTGATGCTGGCCACCCTGACCAGGGCGAGGGAGGTGCAGCAGTTCGACGCGCTGGGCTCCCAGCTCCTGCTCGAGGAGATGCTCTCGACCAACCCTGCCTACGTGGCACTGGCCCTGTCCGACGCAACGGGCCGGATCGTGGCCGTGTCCCCGGTGGAATCCTTTGTCAGCATCGAAGGGGAGCCGTATTTTGTGCAGGCCATGCAGACGGGGCGGTTCGCCATGGGGAATTACCACCTCGTGGACAAGAGCAGGCACGTGCTCATGGAGTTCGCCCAGCCCGTCATCGATCGCGACGGCACGACGCGCGGCGTCCTGGTGGCCTCCTTCGACCTGAGCTACTTCGGTCAGATATTCGTCGACTTCCATCTGCCAGAGGGTTCGGTCTTCACCCTGACGGACCATGACGGGCTGCGTCTGACACGGTTTCCGGAAACCGAGAAGTACACATGGGTGAACGACCTCCCGCGTATGGTCGAGCGCATGTCCGGCCAGGAGGAAGAGGGGACCTTTCTGGAGCGGGGAGTGGACGGCGTGCGGCGCCTCTATGGCTTCAAGCGCCTGAATTTCCCTGACACCCCGTTGCAGGGCCTCATGATCCGCCTCGGGCAGCCCGAAGGCCTGGCCCTGTCGGCGGCCAGGTGGGCCATGGTCTGGAACTTCATGTCCCTGGCCTTGGCCGCTGCCCTGGCCCTGGCCGCGGCCTGGTTCGTGGGTGAACACACGATTCTGCGGCGTCTGGAACGTCTCATGGCGGCCACGGATCGTCTGGGCACTGGTGATCTGAGCACCCGCACGGGCCTTGATCACGCCGACGGCGAACTCGGGCGGCTGGCCGCGGCCTTCGACCGCATGGCCGCGAGCCTCGAAGTCCACGACCACGACCGGCGGAGGGCCGAGGAGGAG
Organism: Desulfomicrobium sp.; assembly: GCA_003542385.1. Classification (GTDB taxonomy): domain Bacteria; phylum Desulfobacterota; class Desulfovibrionia; order Desulfovibrionales; family Desulfomicrobiaceae; genus Desulfomicrobium. The sequence continues at coordinate 4,414 of DPKT01000186.1, read as the reverse complement.
TGCTGTCTTCTGAACTCCGAACTGGAGGAGCGCGTCTTCACGAGGACGGCGGAACTGGCCAGGGCCAACGCGGACCTGCAGTCAGCCCTGGAGAACCTGCGCCAGGCCCAGAGCCAGCTGGTCATGTCCGAAAAGCTGGCGGCCCTCGGCGGGCTGGTGGCGGGCGTGGCCCACGAGATCAACACCCCGGTGGGCGTGGCCCTGTCCGCCACATCGACCATGGCCGAGAAGAACCGGGTGCTGCGCGGCCTCTTCGAGCGCGCGGAGATGAAACGTTCGGACCTCTCGGAGTATCTGGAGTCCAGTCGGGAAGGCCTGGAGATGAGCCTCATCAACCTGAACCGGGCCTCGGACCTGATCCGCAGTTTCAAGATGGTGGCGGCGGACCAGATCTCCGAGAACCGCAGGAGTTTCAACGTGCGGGAGTACGTCGGCCAGGTGCTCCTGAGCCTGCGGCCCAAGCTGAAGAAGACGAGCCACACGGTCGAGGTGGTCTGCGACGAGGACTTGGTCGTCGAGAGCTACCCCGGCGCGTTCTCGCACATCCTGACCAACTTCATCGTCAACACGCTGACCCACGCCTACGATGAGGGGCAGGCGGGGCACATCCGCATCGAGATCAAGCGAACCGACGGCGTTCTCAACATGACCTATTCCGACGACGGGCGGGGAATGCCGCCCGAAGTTCAGGAAAAGATATTCGAACCGTTCTTCACCACGGCGCGGGCCAAGGGCTCCACGGGGCTGGGCCTGCACATCGTCTTCAACACCGTGACCCGCACCCTCGGCGGGACCGTCACCTGCTGCAGCGCGCCGGGCCACGGCACGACGTTCCAGGTGCGCGTGCCCGTCGGGCAAGGAGAGGCATGACCGACAACGACGAGATCCTGTTCAAGGAAGAGGCGCCGGAACCTGTTTCCGGGGCCGGCGAGGCGCCCTGGAAGATCCTGATCGTGGACGACGAGGCCGACGTCCACAGCGTCACGGTCTTCATGCTGTCGGGGCAGGAATACCGCGGCCGCAGGTTCGGATTCCTGCACGCCCACAGCGCCGCCGAGGCCAGGGCCGTGCTGCGCGAGCACGACGACATCGCCGTCATCCTCCTGGACGTGGTCATGGAGGCCGACGACAGCGGCCTGCTACTGGTCCGCCACATCCGCGAGGAGCTCAAAAACCTGGCGGTACGCATCATCCTGCGCACGGGACAGCCGGGCAAGGCGCCCGCGGCCAAGGTCATCCTCGAGTACGACATCGACGACTACAAGGAGAAGACCGAGCTGACCCTGGAAAAGATGCTCGTGACCATCGTCTCGGCCCTGCGCAGCTTCAGCTTCATCACGACCATCGAGGACAACCGCCAGGGCCTCAAGCGCATCATCGAGGCCTCGTCGGACATCTTCGAGCGCCAGTCCCTGCAGAAACTCGGCTGCGGCGTGCTGAGCCAGCTGACGGCCATCCTCCAGCTCAAGCGCGACGCCGTGTACAGCCACGCCTCGGGCCTGGCCGCGTCGGGGCTCAAGGGGCGGTCCGTGGTCCTGGCGGCCACGGGCGAGTTCAGCGAATTCGTGGAGCGGCCCATCGAGGACGTGCGCGGGGATACCGTGCATCGCGCCCTGGCCAGGGCCCGCAGCAAACCCCACGGATTCTACTGCGATGACGGCAAGTGCGCCTGGTACTTCATCAGCAGGACAGGTTCGGAAAACTTTCTCTATTTCGAGGTCGGCCGGGAATTGGACGAGAACGACCACGACCTGCTCGAACTCTTCTTCACCAACGTCTCCCTGGCCTTCGACAACCTGTTCCTGAACAAGGGCATCGAGGACACCCAGAAGGAGATCATCTTCCACATCGCCGAGACCATGGAGTGCCGCTCCGCCGAGACCGGCAGCCACGTGCGCCGCGTGTCGGAATATGTGCGCCTCATGGCCCTCAAGTACGGTCTGCCAGAGGAGGAGGCGGAGATGCTCAAGATCGCCTCCACGGCCCACGACCTGGGCAAGATCGGCATTCCCGACTCCATCCTGAACAAGCCGGCCTCCCTGACGCCCGCGGAGTTCGACGTCATCAAGAGCCACGTGCAGCGCGGGTACGAACTCCTGAGCCGTTCGACGAGCCCCATCATCCAGACGGCGGCTCGTATCGTGCTGCTGCATCACGAACGATGGGACGGGATGGGCTACCCGCAGGGCTTGAAGGAGGAGGAAATTCACGTCCACGGGCGGATCGTCGCCGTGGCGGACGTGTTCGACGCCCTGTCCAACAAGCGGGTCTACCACGACGCGTGGAACTGGGACGAGGTGTTCGAGTATTTCCTGGAGGAGAGCGGCAGGCATTTCGACCCGTGTCTGGTCGACATCCTGCTGGAGAACCGTGAGGAATTCACGGCCATCTGGGAGCAGTACCACGACGAGTGCGGGGTCTGCTACACGGCTCGTGAATCGGCTCGGGACGGTGCGAACCGTCCCGAGTGAATGGTCGGGGCGTTACTTCTGCTTTCCTTTGCCGCCGCCCTGGTCCGAGGGCAGCAGGTCGTCGCTGTTGCCGGGGCCTTTCTTGTTCCCTTTCCCGCCGGCCTTGTCGGAATTTCCGCCCTTGTCCGGCTTGCCTCCCTTGCCCGGACCATTGTCCGATGGCCCGCCTTTTTTCGAGGCCCCGCCCTTGTCGTCATAGCCGTAGGGACGGCGCGGGTCGTAGCCGAAGTCTCCGCTCTTGAGGGCGTGGAACTCCGCCGAACCCGGCTTGATGCCGAGTTCCTTGGCCATAACGCCCCAACCCTGCCCCTTCCTGGAGCCGTACACGCCCATGATCCTGTCGCGGCTAAGGCCCGTCCAGCGTCCGAACTGGAGGATCATGAACGCGTCGGAAAGGCTGCCCGTGGTACCCATGATGAGTTCGACGTCGGAGTAGGGCACCCCGAAATGGGAGCCGATGCTGGCGACCGCGCCATGCCTGTCCGCGGCGGCCTGGACGTTGATGTTGTCGAGGAAGGTATCGAGGGCGTCGGCCATGGCCGGACCGGCGCAGCACAGCAGGATGAAGATGGTGAGAATGGTTTTTTTCATGAGGTCGCTCCTTGGGTGGAATTTCCGAAAAAGAGTGGCTGCCAGCCACCCCGCACCCATAGACTCGAATCGTGGCGCGGGCAATACGGAGCCCACCCCGGGGCGCTCAGGCCCCGAGGATCTCCAGAACCCGGTCGGCCACACGCCGGGGAGAAAGGTTTTCAAGGCAGGCGTGATCCTTGCGGGCGCAGAAGTTTTCGTTGCAGGGCCTGCAGGGCAGGTCTTCGAAGATGTCGCTGTGCGCCTCGGAGGGGAAGCGCCAGCCTCCGCCCGTGGCGCCGAGGATGGTCAGGGTGGGCGTGTTCACGGAGACCGCGAAATGGCGCGGGCCGGAGCAGTTGCCCACGTGCAGCCGCGCCATGGACTGCACGGCCGCCATCTGCCGCAGGCCGATGAGCGTGTCCGGCAGGACGCAGGCTTCGGGAACGGGGCAGTGCTCCAGCACCTCCCGGGCCATGGCTTCCTCGCCGGGGCCGAAGAGGATGAAGAAACGCAGGTCCGGGCGCGCCGCATGGACCCTTGCGACCATGTCCGCATAGTGGCGGGCGGGCCAGAGGCGGGTGGAGCGGCGGTGGGTCGGGTCGAGGGTGATGAATCGGCCGCGCTCCAGGTCGAATCCGGCCAGATAGGTTTCGGCCCAGCGCTTTTCCTCGTCGGTCAGGAACAGCTCCGGGGCCTGGCCGTTCCATACGATGCCCAGCGGCGCGAGGATGCCGGCCCTGAATCTGCCCGAATACCCGGGAGTGGGGGGAGCCCAGTGGGTGTAGAGGAGCCGGTTGTACCACGGCGGCGGATAGGTCAGGCGGACCTCGGCGCGGCTCAGAAGGGTCACGAAGCGGCAGCGGGGCAGCTGCTGGAAGTCCACGACGAGGTCGTAGTTTTCGGCGGCGATGCGGGCGTAGTAGCGCAGCTCCGCCAGGAAGTTGGGCAGGCCTTTCTTGTCCAGGGCCCAGACCCGGCGCACATGCGGGTTGTTATCGAGGACCGGGACGCACTTCTTTTCGGTGAAGACGTCGATGGCCGCGGCCGGGTAGCGTTCATGCAGGAGGCGGATGGACGGCGTGGTCAGCAGCACGTCGCCGATCTGGCGCAGCTGGCAGACGAGGATGCGTTCGGGGCTGAAGGACGAAAGGTCTGTCATGCAAGGTTCCGGATGAGCTCCGCGTACGGCTCGAGGCCGCGGGGCGGGTTGAAATCGGTTCTGGCCGTGGAGCCGCCGTGAACGAGGGCCTCGATGCGTTCGGCCAGCCCCGCGTGGTCGGTCGGGTCGGCCAGCACGGCCTCGGGCGCCAGGAAGGCGGAACTGCCGTTGCAGGCCGTGGAGACGACGGGCAGGCCGCAGGCCAGGGCCT
>DPKT01000362.1:12861-13395 GCA_003542385.1 Desulfomicrobium sp. | reverse complement strand
GGACCCTGGCCTCGAAGCCCGGCAGCGCCGCCTTCGGCGCAGGCCGTTCCGCGGGGACAGGGCGGGCAGGCGCCTCCTCGGAAAAGACGAATTCCCCTTCGGCGCCATCCGCTGCCGGTGCAGCGGAGGCCGGGACATCCATCCGCGTTCTCGCCGCGCTTTTCGGCTCGGCTGCGGCACGGCCCTCAAGCTCGCGGAGCCTGCGCTCCAGGGAGGAAATGCGCGAGACCAGGGCGAGGCATACGATGCACAGCACCGGCAGGACGAGGATGACGGGGCTGCGCCAGAAGGTGTCCGCGGCGCCGGCCAGAGCGATGAAGGTCAGGATGACGAGGAAGATGCGCACGGAAGCCTCCGGTGCTGACGGATTCGGCCGCGGAGGTAGCCCCTTGGCCGCATTGCAAGGCTTTGCCGCGCAGCGGCCGCAAAGGCAAGGGGGCGAAACGAAAAAGGCCCGGCCCCCGCGCTGGCGGAAACCGGGCCGCATATCGCGCGCGGGACGGCTACTTGCTGACGATCTCCGAGCCGATGCCG
>DPKT01000362.1:0-12844 GCA_003542385.1 Desulfomicrobium sp. | reverse complement strand
TCTCCACGCGGCCGTCGAGGATGTGGGCCTTGGACACGCCGCCGTCCACGGCCTCCAGGCAGCACTTGATCTTGGGGATCATGCCGCCCGTGACCACGCCCTGCTCCAGGGCGTGCGCGGCCTGATGCAGGGTCATGGAGGAGATGAGTTCCCCGTTCTTGTCGAGCACACCGGCCACGTCGGTCAGCAGGATGAGCTTCTTGGCGCCCACGGCCACGGCCACGGCGCTGGCCACGGAGTCGGCGTTGATGTTGTAGGTGTTGCCGTCCTCGTCCACGCCCACTGGCGCGATGACGGGCACGAAGTTGGCGGCCTGCAGGGAGGTGATGACCGATGTGTCCACGGCCACGACCTCGCCGACCTTGCCCAGGTCGATGATCTCGGGCGGCGCGTCGGCGCGCTCCACGGCCATCTCCAGCTTCTGGGCCCAGATGAGCCGCCCGTCCTTGCCCGACAGGCCCACGGCCCGGCCGCCCTGGGTGTTGATGAGGTTGACGATCTCCTTGTTGACCTTGCCGACGAGCACCATCTCGACCACGTCCATGGTCGCGTCGTCGGTCACGCGCAGGCCCTGGCGGAACTCGGACTGTATGCCCAGCTGCTTGAGCATGTTGCCGATCTGCGGCCCGCCGCCGTGGACGATGACGGGGTTCACGCCGATGTAGCGCAGAAGCTGGATGTTCAGGGCGAAACTCCGGCGCAGGGCCTCGTCCTTCATGGCGTGGCCGCCGTACTTGATGACGATGGTCTGGCCGTAGAACTCGCGGATATAGGGCAGCGCCTCCAGCAGGATGGAGGCTTTGAGTGCGTCGTCGGTCATGGTTCCCCCGTGGGCTTGATGGTGCGGAAAGGTGCCGGGATAACGGCGTGACGGCTCACTTTGGCAAGGCGGGGGAAAAAGTTCAAGGGCCGCGAGCGGTGAATCTTGAATGGAAAGAGACGGCCACCGACAGGCGGTTCTCTTGTCCGCACACCATCCACCGCTCACGGTTCGCTACAGGATGTATCTCGTCAGGTCCCGGTTCTCCTGCACGTCCTGCAGGGCATGGGCCACGTAGTCGCGGTCGATGGTCACGGTCACGCCGTCCATGTCCGGCGCCTCGAAGGACAGGTCGGCGACGATCTTCTCCATGATGGTGTAGAGCCGCCTGGCCCCGATGTTCTCGGTTTCCTCGTTGATCTTCTGGGCGAAGCGGGCGATCTCGTTCAAGGCCTCGTCGGTGTAGACGATGTCCACGCTCTCGGTGCCCAGCAGCGCCTTGTACTGCACGGTCAGGGCGTTTTTGGGCTCCGTCAGGATGCGGTAGAAGTCGTCGCGAGTCAGGGCCGAGAGTTCCACGCGCAGGGGGAAGCGGCCCTGCAGCTCGGGCACCAGGTCCGAGGGTTTGGACATGTGGAAGGCGCCGGCCGCGATGAAGAGGATGTGGTCCGTGCGGACCATGCCGTACTTGGTGTTGACGGTGCTGCCCTCGACGATGGGCAGGAGGTCACGCTGCACGCCCTCGCGGGACACGTCGGCCTTGCCGCTGCTCCCCCCGCCGCCGCAGATCTTGTCGATCTCGTCGAGGAAGACGATGCCCGACTCCTGCACGCGCTCGCGGGCGATCTCGTGGACCTTGTCCATGTCGATGAGGCGCTCGCACTCGGACTGGATGAGGATTTCGTAGGCGTTCCTGACGCGGACCTTCTTGGTCTTCTTTTTCTTGGGGAAGACCTTGGAGAGCATGTCCTGCATCTGCATCTCCATGCCCTCCATGCCCGGGATGGTCATGGCCTGCACCCCGCCCGAGGACTGCACCTCGACCTCCACCAGCCTGTCGTCGAGCTTGCCCTCGCGCCAGAGCTGGCGCAGCTTCTCGCGCGTGGAGTCGGCGGCCCGGGACTCGGGGCCGATGTAGTCCACGCCGGCCGACTCCAGGGGCTTGGTCGGCAGGAGCACGTCCAACAGGCGCTCCTCGGCCGTGGCCTCGGCGCGGATGCGGACCTTGGCCTCCTCCTCCTGGCGCACCAGGTTGACGCCGATCTCCATCAGGTCGCGGACGATGGATTCCACGTCGCGGCCCACGTAGCCCACTTCCGTGAACTTGGTAGCCTCGACCTTGAGGAAGGGCGAACCGGCCAGCTTGGCCAGCCGCCGGGCGATCTCTGTCTTGCCCACGCCCGTGGGCCCGATCATGAGGATGTTCTTGGGCGCGATCTCCTCGGCCAGCTCGGGGTCGAGCTGGCGGCGGCGCCAGCGGTTGCGCAGGGCGATGGCGACCATGCGCTTGGCCTGGTTCTGGCCGACGATGTACTTGTCCAGTTCAGACACGATCTCTCTGGGGGTCAGGGTATTCATCAGGAGTTCCTGGTCACGGTCTCGAAGACCACGCGGTCGTTGGTGAAGACGCAGATCTCGGCCGCGATCTCCATGGAGCGGCGCGCGATCTCCTCGGCCGAAAGGTCGGTGTTGCGGCGCAGGGCGCGGGCCGCGGACAGGGCGTAGGCCCCGCCGGAGCCGATGGCGGCCACGCCGTCGTCGGGCTCGATGACGTCGCCGGTGCCGCTGAGCATGAGGATGGTCTCGGCGTCGGCCACCAGCAGCATGGCCTCCAGCCGGCGCAGGTATTTGTCGTTCCTCCAGTCCTTGGCCAGCTCCACGCTGGCGCGGACGAGGTTGCCGCCGAATTCTTCAAGTTTCGCCTCAAACTTCTCGAACAGGGTGAAGGCGTCGGCCGTGGACCCGGCGAAGCCGCAGACGATGCGGTCGCGGTAGAGCCGGCGGACCTTGCGGGCCCCGTGCTTGACGACGATGGCCTGGCCGAGGGTGACCTGCCCGTCGCCGGCGATGGCCACGCCGTGGTCGTCCTTGACCGCGAGAATGGTGGTTCCGCGCATTTCTGGCATGTTCTCTTCCTTGTTGTGCGCCCTGAAGTGGCGCGTGAGTGAAAAATCAAAAATGGGCACTCCCCCGCCCTTGTCAAGGCAATGCCCCGGATTTGCCGGAAAAACGGGCTGTTGCGGGACGAGTGAAATAATTTTCGACGAGCGTAAAAAACTGCTTGACGATCGCGCGCCATGCACATAGAAACCGACTTCTCGACGCGCCCGTAGCTCAGTTGGATAGAGTGCCTGACTACGAATCAGTAGGTCGCATGTTCGAATCATGCCGGGCGCACCATGAGCGAAACAAAGGAGCAAACAGCGTTTGCTCCTTTTTTCTTACCCTTGCCAGTCGTGAAAACGGTCTTACTTATATGACCGTGTTCTTTGAAATGGGGCCGCCCTGGTTTCGACGGGGATGATGAGGCCAAAGTCGCAGGTCGAGGCGCTGGGAGGTCCTCGTTAAAACCCAGCACACACATAATTGCCAACGACAATTATGACTACGCAATGGCTGCCTAATTAATTAGGTAACCCTTGCATGACGACACAGATCGTCACATCCGTGCGGTGGATGTCTGATAAGCCGTATCCGGGTGTCAAACCCCATCAGGCTGGCGAAAGGCCGCTGTCTGGACAGCCAATCGCGAGACTGCATCCGGGCTGGTTTTCGGGACGCCTGTTCATGGGCTCCCCCGAAAGCGAGATGCAGAACATGAACTAAACCTGTAGAAGCTTTGCGCGGAGCATTCTCGGACGGGAGTTCGATTCTCCCCGGCTCCACCAGCAACAAAAATTTGCCCAATTATTTGGGCTTTTTTTGTGCCCTCTCTCCAAGCCACTTCAATAAATCTAGCCTGTTATTGTCCCAATAAGTCTCACAAGTAAAATCTAGTCAAGTTGACGTCCCGTTCATTACTGGATAACTTCTGGATAACATGACCCGAAAAATGGGTGACTGGATAACTTTTTCGTGAGGACGCCATGGCGAAATTGACGGAAGCCCAGATCAAGAACGCGGCCCCCAGAGAGAAACGCTACACGCTTCGGGACGAGAACGGACTTTTCCTTGAAGTCCCTCCTAAGGGCAACAAGCGGTGGCGCCTGCGCTACTTTTTCGACGGCGTGGAAAAGCTGGTCAGTCTCGGCACCTACCCCCTTGTTTCCCTGAAAGACGCACGCACGAAGCGCGACCAGCTACGCGGCCAGATCCGCGACCGTGACAACCCGCAAGACCCTTCCGCCCTGCGCAAGCAGGCCAGGGAAGCCCGCAAGAAGGCGCTGGAAGTCGAGGCCCAGGCCGAAGCGGTTGACGGTCAGACATTTGAGAAGACGGCCCGGGAGTGGCACAAGAAACGCGCCACGGCGGGACACGCAGCCAAGGGCGCCCTGTGGTCCCCTGCCCACGCGGCCCGCATAATGCGCGGCCTGGAGTCAAATGTCTTCCCCTGGATCGGCTCCACACCCATCAGCACCATCACCCCCCGCATCCTTCTGGAAGTTATCCAACGCATCGAGGCCCGAGGCACCATAGAGACGGCGCACAGAGACCTTTCCGTCTGCGGCCAAGTCTTCCGCTTTGGCGTGGCCTGCGGCTACTGCGAGCGCGACGTGGCGGCGGATCTGCGCGGCGCCCTGACACCCGTGGTCCACAAGCACCACGCGGCCGTGCTCGAACCTCAAGCGATAGGCGAGCTTTTGCGACACATCGAAGCCTACCAGGGAGGCCATGTCGTCAAGTGCGCCTTGCGCCTGGCCCCGTATGTATTCGTCCGCCCTGGCGAACTGCGACATGCCGAATGGTCGGAGATCAATTTCAGCGCCGCTGAATGGCGCATCCCGCCCGAGAAGATGAAGGCCAGGCGTATGCACATTGTGCCCTTGGCCAAGCAGGCCCTGGAGATCCTGCAGAACGATCTGCGCCCCCTGACCGGATCAGGCCCCTACCTTTTCCCCGGGCGCGTGTCGGCCAGGCCCATGAGCGAAAACACGCTGAACGCGGCTCTCCGGGCCTTGGGCTACTCTGGCGACCAGATGACCGGCCACGGCTTCCGCTCCATCGCTTCAACGCATCTTAATGAAGCGGGCTTTCACCGTGACGCCGTTGAGCGACAGCTTGCCCATGCCGAAAGCAACGAGGTCCGGGCGGCATACCTCCACGCGGACTTTTTGGCCGAGCGCCGGAAGATGATGCAATGGTGGGCGGACGCCCTGGACTCGCTCCGAGACGGTGCCGATTCATTCCCGAGGCGGGAAGATGAAAATAATGGTTGACGGATTATTCGTTACGCAGTAACGGATGATTCATGACGAACGCAGAACGGCAATCAAGACTCCGCGAGAGGCGGAAAGACCTTCACCGGCTGAACCTGTGGATCTCTCCCGAATCGGCGGAAATGCTCAAGGCCCTTTGCCGCCGCTACGCAGTGACGCAAAGCGAAATGCTTGAACGGCTGATCCGCGAGAGGACCGCGAGGGAAGACGATATTTCAGAGCCCTGACCGTAGGGGGCTGGGCTCAAACAAAAGCGGCCCGGGAGGTGTTGGCGCACCGGCCCCGGGCCTTCCACAACGAACCATAGGGGGTTCATCATGGGTGCACAGGCAGTATTGAACGACATCGGCAAAGGCAAGCTTTGCGTTGAAACCGAGCTGGTCATGGTCATTGGTCAATTGAGCTGGTTCGCCAATGTCTTGGAGGACCACGACGACAACCTCAACGAGGCATTGGTGTTGCGCGGCATGATTCGACAGCTCGAAGCCCTTGTGGACCCGATTGCCCAGATGAGGCTGGGGGTGCAGTCATGATAACCAGCGAACTGCGCAGCAACTTGGCCCAGGCCGAACTGCAGGCCGTCCACGCATCTCTCACGGCCATGGCCGGGCATATCGCCCATTGGACGCCCGAGCGCATAGCGGCCGACCCGGAAGCAGCCCATGCTGGCCTGGACCTTGTGTCCAGATCCGTCCAGTTCATCAGCGAACGCATTGACCTGGCCATGGATATGGTCAAGCCCGAGGCGCCGAAGGAATAGCCGACTCTTTCCAGGGCCTAGGCATGGCCTCATGAACCATGTCGAAAAGCGGTTGCCTGACCGCCCGGCCCTGGACTTCTCCCCAGGCGCAACGACAGGCGGTTGATATGGGCATCACGCGGCCCGGCATCAAAGAGCCAGGCTTTATCATCACAGAAGATCAGGAAGAGCGCATTGCCGCCGCCTTGGACATTATCGAGGCGCATATGGGGCTTGAAGCCCGTGGCCCGGCCTACGGCATATGTCTGCGTGCCATGCAGGACGTGCAGGCAACGCCAGGTGAAAACCTGAGTCCGATGCGCAAGGCCTTCCAGGCCGCCCTGGTGCTCTCATCTGAACTGCAATCCCAACTTGACGCCCTGGCCGCAGATCCGACAGCGGAAGACGCCCTTGAATCCATCCCAGGCGCCGACGCCCGACTTTCCCGCACCCAGGCGCAACTCGCGGACCTTCAAGCCCTCCTCATGGCCGTGGTGCAAGACGCCCTGCCCCATTCAAGAAAATTTCCCGAGCAAGTCGGCCCGGTGCGTGACGTGGTGACCGGCCTGGCTGAGCTTTACGAGCGGACCACGGGGAGGCCTGCGGCATCCGGCGTGCGAAATGACCGCATCAACGAGACCGTGAGCGGCCCCTTTTTCGAGTCTGTGGACGTGATTCTGAAGGCGGCGGGAAAGTACATGTCGCAGGAATCACTGCGGAAGGAAATCGAACGCTATCTTGGGGAGGTTGAACCGGCGAAAACGTGAAGAACGTCCTCCCGTGAGACGATATGCGCCTTGTTGTTTGTGTTGGGGCGCCCGAGGTTAATACCGACCCGGGCGCCCTTTTTCATTCCGCGAGGTGGAACGATGAAAGACGCGACCCAAAAGACCGAGACCCCTTCCCTCCCCCTGCCCGAGTCCCTGACCAAGGACGTGCTGCTGCGCCTCCCGCAGGTGCTCATGGTCGTCAACATCCCCAAGTCCTCATGGTGGCGCGGCGTCAAGGAAGGCCGCTTCCCGAAGCCCATCAAGCTCGGCCCCCGCACATCGGCGTGGCGTGCTTCCGACCTCGAATCCCTGATTGACCGCCTGGCCGCCGAACGTCGGGCCTGAGGGGGTGGCAACCATGACCGCACAAAAAGAAAGCCCCGGCATGGCAGGCCGAGGCTTCAGGGACTATCGCGGGGGTGATCCAGTTCCGCTAGAAAACCATGAAGCAAATTGCCTTGATTGTCAAGATATTCCTGGTCAGGTGGAAGAGGTCGGCCGGCTGGTTCTCGACGGGCTGGCGAAGGTGCCGGCGAACCTGACCGAAGCGGCCCTGCACTATGCCCGGCACGGCTGGCCAGTCTTTCCGACCACAATCAAGAAAGAGCCCCTGACTGCCCACGGCTACAAGGACGCGACCACGGACCCGGCGAAGATCCGGACCACGTTTCGCAATCCTCGGGCGGCCGGCGTGGCCATCCCGACAGGGACCATTACCGGACTCGTTGTCCTTGACCGTGACCGCAAGAATGGCGTGGACGGCGTGGCGACTTGCGAGGCCCTGGAAGCGGATCTGGGGCCGCTCCCCCCGACGCTACAGCAGCGCACCGGCTCAGGCGGAGACCAGCTCTTTTTCAGCTATCCCGAGGGCGTCACGATCAAGAATAGCTCGGGCAAGCTGGGAAAGGGCTTCGACGTGCGGAGTACGGGCGGACTTGTTGTCCTACCCCCGTCACGCAATGAGGCCGGCTCCTATGCCTGGCTGAACGATCTTGACCCCGCACCCCTGCCCCAGACGTGGGTGGACTTTCTCAAGGAACGCCCCCGCCCTGAGGTGGAGCGCAAACCCGCTCCGGGCATCGTCGCCATGGAATCTACTGCCTACGGCCGCAAGGCCCTGGAAGCCGAGTGTCAGGCCGTGGCCAGCGAACCGCAGGGAAGCCGCAATGCTCGACTGAACCAGGCCGCCTTCGCGGTCGGGCAGCTCGTTGGCGGCGGAGAAATCAACGAGGACGAAGCCCGCCTGGCCCTGCAGCAGGCAGCGGTGGCTTGTGGCCTGAACGACTCCGAAGCGGACAAGACAATCCGGTCTGGACTGACCGCAGGCATGGCCGAGCCACGGCAGGCGCCCGGGGAGAGCGATTGGAACCCCAACGGCGGGCAGACGGCCCCTCTTTCCCCCTGGCCTGACTTCATCGACTTTGACGAACAGCCCCCCGACCTGCCCGCGGGCATCCTGCCTGGCATCCTTGGGGAGTTCTCCGAGGGCCTGGCCCATGCCACACAGACACCCCGCGAACTGGCCGCCGTCAACGTGCTGGGAGTCGTGGCCCTAGCCGTTCAGCACAAGCTGATCGTCCGCGTGAAGCCCGACTACAGCGAGGGACTGAACCTCTACGCCATCGTGGCCAGCGAACCCGGCGAACGCAAAAGCGCGGTGGTATCGGCATGCAAGGCCCCCCTCGTTGAATGGGAGATTGCGCAAGAGGCCTTCTCCATGGAGGAGATCCGCGAGGCCCTGTCCAAGCGCAGGACCATGGAAAAGGCCATCGACAAGGCCCGGAACAAGGCGGCCAGCGCGAAGACGGCCGAGGAGCGCAGGACAGCGGCCCAAGAAGTCTACGAGATGGAACGCGAGTTGCCCGTGGTCCCGGACCCGCCCCGCCTACTCGTTGACGACGTGACCCCCGAGGCCCTGGCTTCCGTCATGGCCGGCAGCGGCGAATCCGTGGGCATGCTTGAAGCCGAGGGCGGCGCCCTGGACACCTTCTCCGGGCGCTACTCCAACAGCGTGCCCAATATCGACTTGATCCTGAAGGCCTTCGGCGCCGAACCCGTCGTCATTGACCGCAAGGGCAAGGAGCCCATCCGCCTGCGCAAGCCCCGCCTGACCATGATCTTGACGCCCCAGCCGTCCGTCCTGCGTGCGGCGGGCAGCAACGAGGTATTCATGGGGCGCGGGCTCGTTGCCCGGTGCATGCTCGTCCTGCCCCGCCCCCTCGTGGGCTTCCGCGACAACGCCCAGACCATCCCGGCGAATCTGACCCAGAAGTGGACCGCATACGTCAATGGCCTACTCGCCATCCCGGGCCAGGTGGTCCCGCATGAATTGACCCTCTCGCCCGAGGCCTTCTCCCTGTGGCTGGACTTCTCCAATGACGTGGAGGTGGCCCAGCGCCCCGGCGGTGAATTCGAGTTCATGCGGGCATGGGCTTCGAAGCTGACCGGACTTGTAGTGCGCCTGGCTGGCATCCTGCACATGGCGCAGGGCCTCCCCGCCATTCACATGCCTATCGGGCTCGAAACCATGCGCAACGCCGTCATGCTGGCCACATGGGCGGCCGAGCATGCCAAGCATGCCTATTCGTGCTTCGGGCTGGACGACGGCCTGGAAGCGGCAAAGCGGGCCTTGGAGTGGGTACGCAAGGAACGGCGCGAGTCGGTGACGGCGCGGGAAATATTCAAGGCCCTGCGCGGACGCTTCCCCACAATGGAAAAGACCCGGCCAGGCCTGGACGTGCTCGTTGACCGTGGCGCCCTTGTGCTCAGGGACGGCGGGAGACCTTCTCCAAAGGGCGGCAGACCGTCCGAGACCTACGGCGTGAACCCCGCCGTGTACGAGGTACCCACATGCTGAAAGACAAGTGGCTGAATCAGGGTTTTGGGCGTTTTGGGAGTATTGGCCAAAGGGGTGAAAATGAAAGTTCTGTCCCAGAAAGAAAGAATATTACTTCAATTCGACTTTTACCGCCTATGTCCAAAACGCCCAAAACCTCCAAAACCCCCCATCCTGTGACTTTGCCTATGCCCGAGCACCTGGCGGGCGCCCTTCTCGTCTTTGGCTACTCCATCCCCGAGTGGACGCCTGCAGGGTGCCGGGGCTTCCTGGCTGACCTCATGTGCGAGTGGCCGGACTTCGAGGTCCGGGGCTGGTACGGGTGCCGTTTCCCCGAGTGCTGGCCGGTGGCGCTGCAGGACGCGGTGCAGTCGGTCTACGTCATGAGCATCCAGGGCGAGGTGGATGCATGAAGACGCCTGACATCTACGAACGAGTCGGCACGCTCGAAGACGAACTGCAGGCCCTGGACAGTGCGCTGGATTCACGCACGCGCATCCTGTGGGCTGAGATCCAGAAGTTACAGGCCATCATCGAGGAACTGAAGCAAGGCGCAGACGCGCGCCAAGGAGAATGACATGGCCCGGACCTACCTATCGTTCGTGGCTCTCGTTGACATCATCGGCGAGGCGGACGCCACGGCCCTGTGCCGCGAGTACGGCGGATTCGCGATCTACGTCAGCAAGCGCCCGGAGCGCAGTCACCTGGCCGGGACCATAAGCGGGTGCGCAGTCGAAAACCTGTGCTCATCCTTCGGCGGTGAAGAGGTCATGCTCGCCCGAGGCCCCTTCCGGCCGGTGCCGATCAAGGAGGCCATCGTGGCCATGCTCGAAGCCGGGGCAAGCATCGCCGAAACGGCAAAAGAAGTCGGTTGCACTGTTCGGTACGTCGCAATGGTCCGTGCGAACCTGACACCCTGCAGGAAGCCCGCAGCGCCCCGCAGGCGGACCGAGTGCAAAGCATGAGCCAAGGCCCTCTCCCCCTGCCCAGGACGCGGCACGCGGCCCCTGGCGAGGCAGGGCGGGCACCGTGGCATGGCCAGGGGGGCATCAAAAGTCTGGACCTTCGCCCCGGAGACCGTCGTTGGCTCTATTTCTTTTGCGCGTGCAAAATTGAGGTATAAAAACCCCATGCAATCCATAGGCAAAATCTATCAATGCCGAACTGAGGCCATCCGGCCCGAATCGAAGACCCTTGAAACCGTTCGAGGGTGAAAAACATATTTAACAAATTTAATCGGCTCTCATGCAACACGGAGACATCGCCATGACCACGAAAAAACTTGTTGGGCTCAGGCTGACCGAGGCCGACCACCAGCGCCTGCGCGAGACGGCGGCGCGGCTGGGGTGCACGCAGTCCGAGCTTGTGCGGGCGGCCGTGGCCCTGGCCGGGACAAGCGCCCTCACGGAGGAACTTTTCCTGCGGGCCGTGGCCGAGGCCAAGCGAAAATCAATACCTTTCATCATCGGCTGAGAAGCCAAGGAGTTTCACACATGGGTATTCAATCCCTCCGCGAAGAACGGGCGGCAAAGGCCAGCGAGTATCGCCACATTTTGGACACCAACCCCGGCAAGCTCCCTGAGAAAATCGTCTCCAAGCTGAACGGGCTTGAGGGCGATATTTCCGCCCTGGACGAGCGCATTGCCCGCGAAGAGCGCATCATCCAGTTCGCCGCCGATACCATTACGGCCGGCCGGGTGCCTGGCGGGCATCTGGACGCGAAGGACGCCGCCATTGCCCTGGCGCAGTACTACAAGACCGGCGACACCACGGGGTTTGGTCCGCGCAACACCTGGACCGAGGCGGGCGACGGTGGCGTGGTTGTCCCGCATGAATTGCACGAACAGATCCTTCTGGCGCAGCAGAAGTTTTCGCCCCTGCGCACAATCTGCCGCATCCTGCAGACCAGGACCGCCCATTCGAACTTCACCTTCCCTGTGGCCACCAGCGGCGCGGCTGTAGGCTGGGTGGGTGAAACGGACACGCGGAATCTGACCGACACCCCCGTGCTGGACAGCGTGACCTTCCCCGATTCTGAAGCCTATGTCCTGCTCCCCGTGTCCGCCTGGATGGAAAGTGACACCATGATCGCGGACTTCATCCAGACCGAGCTGGCGCGGGCGTTTGGCCGGGCCGAGGGCGAGAAGTTCCTGTCCGGCAGCGGCACCAAGGCCCCGAAGGGCATTTTGACGTACACATTCACGGCCGAGGACGACGACACCCGCGACTGGGGCAAGCTGCAGTACGTCCCGAGCGGCTCCACCACGGGCATTGCCGATTACGGCGACCCGCTCATTGACCTGTGTTACAGCCTGCGGGCTGGCTACAGGCAGAACGCGGTGTGGCTCATGAACTCATCGACTCTGGCCGCCGTGCGTCAGCTCAGGGACTCCCAGAATCGCCCGCTGTGGGAACCCGGTCTGTCCGGGCAGCCCCAGCAGCTCCTCGGGCATCGTGTCGTGGAAGCTGACCACATGCCCAACATCGGCGAGAACAATATCCCGATCCTGTTCGGTGACTTCCAGTGCTACGGCATCCTTGACCGTGAAATGAGCATACAGCGCGACCCCTACACCGTGAAACCGCTTGTGGCCTTTTACGGCAAGAAGCGCGTTTCCGGCGCCCTGCTCGACTCCTGCGGCATCAAGGGTCTGAAGTGCGCGGCGTCTTAAAATAGCTCACCTCCGAGCGGTCAGGATTCGCAACCCTGGCCAGGTCCGCTCCCTCGTGATGCTGAAGGGGGCGGGCCACAATCAAATCACGCGGGCCTGATACCCCGCAGGTTTGGACCCGCCCTGGATTAGAGCCCTGGGGCGGGTTTTTTCATATAGGAAGCCTGACGCGATTGGACCAGACGCGGACGGCTGGACCCGCCCTCACACCGAGAGCGGGTTTTTATTTGGTGGAGGTGGGGCTCATGACCCCGCCACAGACGCCACAGACGGGCGCGGAGCGCGGTTGCAGGGCCTGGCACCAGGGACAAGCCGCAGGTGGCTGAGAGTGGCGGATATTGAGGCAGACAGCGGCCACGAAAGCCACGGCAAGGAGTGCAATAAGGGTTATGGTCAAGTACATGGCCGCGCCCATAGCATAGGCCCATGCTCGTGGCCAGGGTGGAGCGTGTCAGACGTGGATGATTTTGTGCGAGGTGGGGCAGGCGCGTCAGACGGGGTGAAGCGGTTTTTTGTTGGTGGAAGTGGGAAAAAAAGTTATCCAGAAAAAAAAGTTTTGGACCCGAGTTCGATTGAAATTTGTCCGTCTCTCGCCATGGATAGAAACTTGGATAACTTCAAGCCATATTTTCGCATAACATATTAAAATATAAATAGTATTTTATTTATTCGATTCTCCCCGGCTCCACCA
>DPKT01000334.1:3923-6254 GCA_003542385.1 Desulfomicrobium sp. | reverse complement strand
TGGCCCTGCTCAGCCGGGTGGCCGTGGTCTGCTGCCTGGCCGACGCCGTGTCCTGCTGCTTCCTGGCCGACCTGGGCCAGGCCCCCGAGGGCCAGTGGCTGGAGGTCTATGGGCGGCTGGAGCCGTTGACCGACCCCAAGCTGGCCAAGTCCCCGCCCCCCGGGCCCGAGGCCTCGGTGAGCGCCTGCAACGAACGGTATCGCATCGTGGTGGAGGCCGCCGAGCCCGTGGCCCCGCCGGAGATGCCCTACATCTTCGAGTTCCGGGACCGCGAACCGTTCGCCTGGTGATCCGGCCCCGGAACCCGGATCGCACACTCTGGCATTGCCCTTGCTTCAGACCGCTCCGAGCGCGGTACAATAAGGACGTTTTTTAACAAAAAGGTCACGCTATTTCTTGATTCTCTGCGGTGAGTGAGTGCTAACGTAGTGCATTCAATGGAATCTTCACGCCGAGCGGCAACTCGCGTCAGATTCGTCGCCAAAAGACAGGAAATACTTTTTTTGTAAAAAACTCCTGAGAATGTGCTCCCATGACAGGGTTCGGTTTTACACATCATTTCGGAGGGGTTTCATGAACGCTGCGGACACCGCATTCGTCCTCGTCGCCTCGGCCCTGGTGCTCTTCATGACGCCGGGCCTGGCCCTGTTCTACGGCGGTCTGGTCAGGAGCAAGAACGTGCTCTCCACCGTCATGCACAGCTTCATCATGATCGGCCTGGTTTCGGTGCTCTGGGCCGTGGCCGGGTACTCCCTGGCCTTCGGCAAGAGCCTGGGCGGCCTGTTCGGCGGCCTGGAGTACCTCTTCCTGAGCGGCGTGGGCATGGGCGTGGAGGGCAGCCCGGCCCCGACCATCCCGCACCTGGCCTTCATGATCTTCCAGTGCATGTTCGCGGTGATCACCCCGGCGCTCATCTCCGGGGCCTTTGCCGAGCGCATGAAGTTCGCGGGCTTCCTGGTCTTCTCCGCGCTCTGGCTGCTCCTGGTCTACTGTCCCATGGCCTATTGGGTCTGGGGCGGCGGCTGGATGCAGCAGATGGGCGCCCTGGACTTCGCTGGCGGCGCGGTGGTGCACATGAGCTCCGGCTCCGCGGCCCTGGTGGTGGCCATCATGCTCGGCCGGCGCAAGGGCTACGGCCACACCCCGTTCATTCCCCACAACCTGCCCATGACCGTGCTCGGCGCGGGCATCCTCTGGTTCGGCTGGTTCGGCTTCAACGCCGGTTCGGCCCTGGCCGCCAACGAGGTGGCCGCCAACGCCTTCGTGACCACCCACATGGCCACGGCCGCGGCCTCCCTGGTCTGGATCTTCGTGGAATGGCTGCACGGCGGCAAGCCCACCACCCTGGGCGCGGCCTCGGGCGCCGTGGCAGGTCTCGTGGCCATCACTCCCGCGGCCGGTTTTGTCGGCATCATGCCCTCGGTCGTCATCGGTCTCGGCGCCGGCATCTTCTGCTACTTCGGCGTAAGCCTGAAGTCCCGTTTCGGCTATGACGACAGCCTCGACGTCGTCGGCATCCACGGCGTCGGCGGCATCTGGGGCGCTCTGGCCACCGGGCTCTTCGCCAGCACGGCCATCAACCCGGCAGGCTTCGACGGCCTCTTCAACGGCAACCCCGGACAGCTGTGGATCCAGTTCGTCTCTGTCGTCGCGACCTGCGCCTTTTCTTTCATCGTCTCCTATGTTCTGCTCAAGATCATCAGCGTCATCGTGCCGCTGCGCGTGAACGACGAAGAGGAAGAGGCCGGCCTGGATGTGGCCGTGCACAGCGAATCGGCCTATCAGGCCTAACCAGCCCACCATTTGGGAGGAATCATGAAACGAGTCGAAATAATCACCCGGCCCTACAAGCTGGACGAGATCAAGGAAGCCCTGACGGGCATCGGCATCCAGGGCATGACCGTGACCGAGGTCAAGGGCTTCGGGCGCCAGCGCGGCCACAAGGAAGTCTATCGCGGGGCCGAGTACCAGGTCGATTTCGTGTCCAAGGTCAAGATCGAGATCGTCATCGACGAAGACCTGCTGGACCAGGCCCTCGACGCCATCCAGCAGGCGGCCAAGACCGGCAAGATCGGCGACGGCAAGATCTTCATCTCGACCATCGACAACGCCATCCGCATCCGCACCGGCGAATCCGGCGCATCGGCCCTGTAAGGCACGGGGCGGCTCCGGCCGCCCTCGTTTTCCCATGAACATCGAAATGCTGCGCCAGGTGCGCGACACATACCGGGCCGGGGAGGGGGATCTCTCCCCGGCGTGGTTTTCCGGCCAGATGGACCTGTGGGTCGCCAGCACCTGCGAGGAACATCGCCCGCTTTTCGCCTCGTCGCT
>DPKT01000334.1:0-3819 GCA_003542385.1 Desulfomicrobium sp. | reverse complement strand
TGGGACAGCGGCTTCGACGTGGGGCACGGCGTCAGGACCGTCGCCGAAACCCTCGCACTTGCCGCAAACGACCACGAAGTGCTCTGCTCCCTCCTCGACGCCCGGCTTCTCTTCGGTCCAAGGGCCGAGTTCGAAGCCTTTCGGCGCGCCGTTCACGAGCGCCTGCTTCGCCCCGGCCGTGACGAACTGATCCGCTGGCTGAACGCCCGGCACGAGGAGCGTCATCGTCGCCAAGGGGAAAGCGCCCAGCTCCTGGCCCCGAACCTGAAGGACGGCAGGGGAGGGCAGCGGGACCTCCAGACCATGCACTGGCTGGAACTGGCCATGTCGTTTCCGGACAGCGGAGGCGACTGTCTCCAGCCCACAGAACGAGCCGCCCTGGCTGAGAGCGCCGCGTTGCTGGCCCGCACCCGGGTCGCGCTGCACCGGGCCAGCAGGCGCAAGAACGATGTCCTGCACTTGGAGATGCAGCCCGATCTGGCCCAACGGCTTGGCTACGGCGCGGCCCAGGAGCGGGGGGCCGTTGAGTTTTTCCTGTCGGACCTGCACAAGGCCATGACCGAGATCGCGCTCCTCTGCCGCCTCTGCTTGAGCCATGCTCTGGCAGGATCCAACGGCGTCGTTCAAGGCGGCGGAATCACGGCCGAGGTGGGCCTCGATTTTTCCGTCCTCGTCGCCGACCCGGCCAACATCCTGGAGCTTTTCCGACACAGTGCGCAGACGTGCGTGCCCATCGGTTGGCAGACGCGGCGCATCATCCAGGCGCGGTTCCCGGACCTCGACGCCGGGACGGGCTGGCAGATTGCCGTGGCCCCGCGCTTTGCCGAAATCCTCTGCGGCCCCCTGGCCCCGCACGTTCTCGGCCAGATGCTCGAGGTGGGGTTCCTGAACCGCTTCCTGCAGGAGTTCTCCGACGTCGAGCACCTGGTGCAGTTCGACGCCTACCACATGCTCCCCGCCGGTCCGCACATGGTCGAAACGGTACGCCAGCTGGCTTCCTTCGATGCCGGCAATGAATTTCTGGGAGATATTCTGTTTCAGCTCCGCGATGACCCCTGCCTGCGTTGGGCCGCGCTGCTGCACGACATCGGCAAGGGCCAAGGCGACCATGCCGTGCGCGGGGCGGCGATGGCCAGCCGGATTCTGGCCCGGCTGGGCTATGGCGAAGAGATGTGCCGCGAATGCGCGTTTCTCATCGAACACCACCTCCTGCTGATCCACACCGCCACACGTCGCGACCTGGGGGAGGAGTCCGTCATCCACGGCCTTGCCGCCACATTGGGCACGGTCCGCCGACTCGACGCCCTGGCGCTTCTGACCTGGGCCGATTCCATCGCCACCGGACCCAGGGCCTGGAACCCGTGGGTCGAGAACCTGCTGCGAGAGACCTACTTCAAGACCCGCAAGGTTCTCGAGCGCGGATTTCTGGCCGACGAGAACAAGGTTCACAGGCTGAGCCGCCTGCGCGACAGTCTGCGCTCGTCCCGCCCGGATCATTGTTCCGTGCAGGAGTTCGAGGCTTTCCTCGCGGTCATGCCGCCGCGATACCTCATGCAGACCAGCCCGCGCCGCATCCTTGAACATGTTGATCTGGTCCGCACGTTCGCCCGCCAGGGCGACCCTGACGGATTTCACCTGGTCTGGGAGCACCGTCCAAACAACGGCTGCTTTCGCGTCACCCTGATCTCCCGCGACAGGCCCGGCCTCTTCGCCAGGGTCTGCGCGGCCCTGGCGCGGCATGGCCTGTCGGTCCTGGGCGCGGAGCTCTGCGTCTGGGACGACCGGACCGTGGTCGACGTGTTCTGGGTTACCGAGCCTCTCGATCTCCTCTATGCCGACGACACCATGGCCATGTTCCGCTCCAGCCTCGCCCGTCTCATGGCCGACGAGTCCGGCCTGGACCGCCTTCCCGTGCAGGTCGCGCCCCGCCTGAAGAAGGTTTTCGCCCTCGACGCGGATCTGGTTCAGGTCCACCTCGACAACGAAGCCTCGGATTTCCACACCGTTCTGTCCCTGCAGGCCCCCGATGTGCCGGGCTTGCTGGCCACGGTGTCGCTCTGCCTTTACCGGCTGGGCATCGATCTGGTCTTCGCCAAGATCGCCACCCAGAAGGACAAGGCCATGGACATCCTGCATGTCCGCGAGGGGGGGGAAAAGATTCCGGCCGAAGGATGCGCCCAGCTGGAGCGATCCCTGCGCCTGCTTATCTGCAGCCTGTATGCGTGAACCTGATCAGCTGCCGTTCTGACGAACCCAGTCTTCCATGGCCGGGGGATCTGCCATGCACTGGTAGCGCGGAATCCAGTCGCATGCGGCCTTGAGTTCGGCGCCGTGCTGGATGATGGAAATGGGCCTGTCCGAGCTGACCACCACCAGGATGACCTGCTCATGCTCGGCCGTGAATCGCAGGGCCGAATTGTACCTGGCTCCGCGGGCACGGTTCTCGCCGGGTACGGCCCGGCCGTCGAGGAGGGCGGCGAAGGCGTGCAGTTTCAGGTACATCATGTCGATGTGCAGCGCACCGTCCACCCGGGCCAGGGCCGTGGCCAGATCCAGGTCCATGTGCCGCTTCAGGTCCAGGGGCGATTCCAGATGCTGCGCCGAGATGCTGGCCAGTGGGCTGCCGAAGTCGAGCACCACGGCGCAGCCGTGCTTGCGCTCCTGGGCGCTGCTGACCAGCTTCCCGACCACTTTCATGATGTTGAAGATTTTTGAGGAGTCCAGGTTCAGTTCGAGCAGGGCCTCCTCCAGCTGGACGAGGTTGGCTCGGCGCGTGGTCGAATGGAAACCACCGTCGGAAAAGCTGCAAATCGTCTCCTCCTGCAGGCGGATGAACCCGTGGCGGCCGCGGAATTCGACGTTCACGGAGAAGTCGGGCATCCGGCCCGTGCCGACGCCGATGATGCGTTGCCCGTCGCTGACCAGCCTGTGCCGGTTGCCTTCCACGGCCTGGAGGAGCTTGCGGATGTGCTTGATATCCTTCATGGCCGGCTGCTCGAACTCCGCGAACGTGGCCAGATAGTGGACCCTGTCGACGAGCCTCGGCTCGACGAAGATGAGTTCGCCGAAGGGCCATTTCCCTTCTTCCTGTGTCTTCGAGATGTTCAGCACCGCTTCGAGGATGGGGTAGATGCGCAGCTGCGTGTCCGGCCCCACGCTCATGTTGCGGATGTCGATGATGTGGTCGCGCACGGCGTGGGTGGCGAAATCCTGCAGGACATAGCCCGATGTTTCGAGGTCCAGGATGCTGCGCGAGCCGAGATCCTGGGACAGCAGGCGGCAGGCGTGTTCAAGCCACCGTTCCGTCGGCCCTGAGGAGCACAGGTCCACGTGGTGGTCCGTAAACCACATCTGGTGATACACGTTCCTGAACCGTCCGCCGAAGGAGATGAGCCCGGCCAGATCGAGGCTCCGCTCGCAGAGCATCTCCTCCCTGTTCTCCTGCCTGTCGCACTTGGCCCAGAACCGATCTTTCAGATACAGTTCCCTGAGCCTCGGTTCATGTCCACGCAGCAGGTCCTGCGGGTCGTGCACGCGCACCGGCCCTTCCCTGTCCATGGCGTAGACCAGGGCGGCCCGACTCGGCCCGGAAAATCGCGACAAGCCGGTGCAGAGTCCGTCATGGATGTGGTCGATGCATTTGAGCAGGAACAGGTCTTCCATGCAGTGTCCTTTGATGTTTCCGTCGTGCTATCCCACCCCCCGAATCGGGTCAATGCGCCTCCCGGCTTTGGCCTTGCGCCTTTTTTTCCAGCGCTTAGTATGATTTTCATGAACCCAGGAGGAAATCATGCATGAAGTCAGCTTGAACCGTGTCAT
>DPKT01000097.1 GCA_003542385.1 Desulfomicrobium sp. | reverse complement strand
TGCGCCACGCCCTCAAGCTCTTCGAACGCTGGGGCGAAGTCCTCGGCCTCTTCCTCACGCCAAGCGCCGACTTCCTGGCACAGCTCAAGGCCAGCCGCGTCCGGCGCAGGCAGATCGACACCGCCCTCATCGAAACGCGCCTCGCCCAGCGCCAGGAAGCGCGAGCCGCCAAGGATTTCGCCCGCTCCGACGCCATCCGCGACGAACTCCTCGCCCTCGGCGTGACCATCCAGGACACGGCCCAGGGGGCGCAGTGGGATGTCGAGTAGAGATTGAGAGAAGAGATGCGGGGCTCTGCCCCGCGCCCCGCTAGGGGCTCGCCCCTTGACCCGTTTATTGGGGGGGATGATGGGAAGGCCGTGTGAGCGGCCTTTCTTTTTTGCTCAATACGCGTTTACTGGAAAAGCTGCTTCAGCCCTTCAAGGCCCTTGTTCAGGCCCGAGCCCACGCCCTTGAGGGCGTCACCCACGGCCCTGCTGCCGGACAGGCCGAGGCCTCGCAGGACGGCGTTCGTGTCCGGCGTGATCGTGGGCTCCCGGACGGGGCCGCTGACGCGGACAGGAAAGCTGCGCAACCCGAGCGTGCCCTCGTCAAAAGCGCCTTCGCTTCCGTCGAGGTGCAGCATGAGGCGATAATCCATGTCCATCCGCACCAGGTCCGTCTGCCCGCCGCCGGTGACGCGGAAGCGCGGCGCCAGCAGCAACACGTCGCGGCTCGTCTCCACACCCCGCGTGATGCTCCCGCTGCCGGAAAGCACGGAAAATACCGTCCGCTCAGGCTCCGCGGGCCCTGCCGGCTGGCCTTTCAAGGCGCGGATGCCGTCACGCACCCTTTTGGGGATATTCACGCCGTTCAACGACCCGTTCACAACCCTGAAATCGAATCTTCCACCCAGGTTTCGCAGCAACACCTGCTCGGCACTTCCTTTCGTCTCTATGGATGCCGTGCCGCTCGCCGTGCCGCTGACGAACTCCCGGCCATGCAGCGCGACGAGCAAAGGTCCGATCTGCAGACCGGACAGGGCATGGTTCCAGGAGTATGCCGGGGTGTCCGCTCTGACATCCAGTGCGCCCGACGCCTTCAGACTCCCGCCGTATGCGCGTGTTTCCACCTCATCCAGAACCAGCAGCCCTCCGGCTGCATGTCCGCGTACCCTGGCGTCGGTGCAGCGGACATTGGCCGCGGTCAGGTCGCCGATGGCCAGAGTGGCGTTGCCGTTCAGGGCACGCAGTTCCCTCAGGGGCAAGCTGATGGAATCGGCCTTTCCCGACGACGGACCGTCGCTGTCGGCCGAACGGATGCGATAACGGTCGAAATTCACGGTATCCACGCTCAAGTCGAGGGAAACGAACGGGTCCTTCCGCCCCTGCACGGAAATGCCGCCCCGCATGGTCGAATCGTCCACGGACAGACGCAGATCCGCGACATCGATCCGCTCGTCCGCGGCGGTCCAGTCGCATGAAAATTCCACCCGTTCCAGGGCGTTGGGATCAGGAAAAGACGGGAACGGGAGATGCAGGCGCGCAAAGGCGTCCTTGGGACTGAACGGGGCCACATCCAGGCTACCCGCGCTCCCGGTGCCCGGCATCTCCCGGGTGGCGAAACGCACGTCCAGGCCCAGCCCCTGCATCCGGCCGTTGTCCAGACGCCCGTCCGTGGAAAAATGGTCGGCTGTAAGCGTTATCGTCTCCGGACTCTGCGGGAGGCCTGCCCCGCTGAGACGAGCGGTCAGATTCAGCTTCTCCACCTCCAGACGGTCCAGTTCAAGGACGGCCTTGGCTGAAAAAACCAGTTCGCCGCTCATGTCCCCGATGATCGCAGCGGCCCTGGTGTCCACGTCGAAAGGCTCCCCGAAGGCGAAGTCCGACACGTCCAGATGAACGCCGCTCACGTCGAAATGATTGTCCTTGAGCCGGTCGTCCCACACCACGCGCGTGTCGGAAATCCGCAGACCGTCCACAATGAGGGAAGCCAGGGCCGGCACCCGCTTGTCACGCTTCAGGACAGGCTCTTCTCGCCCCGACCCCGCGGGCTCTTCCGGCGTGGCCAGATCCATCCAGTTCCCGCGACCATCTGCGTCGCGGGCAAGAAACACGGAGAGGCCCTCGACATCCAGGGCCACGACCTCAAGACGCGACAGAAGAAGAGGGAGCAGGCGAGCCTTGAGACGCGCGTTCCGCAACGTCAGGAACGGACCCTCGAAACCCTGGCCGTTTTGGAGTTGCACTGAATCTATCGATACCGCCAGATACGGAAAAAAGCCCAGTTCGAGGTCGCCGTCGATAACCAGTTCGCGGCCGGTGTTCTCGCGCACGGCGGAGATGATCTGCGGCTTGAAGTCGTTGGGGTCGATCCCGAAGAAAAGAACGCCTGCCAGACCGGCAACGCCAAGAACAAGAACGAGCGAAGCACGCATGATCCATTTCCAAGCCATATTCCCACCTGTCCGGGTATGATCGTTTCGCTGCAAATCTTTGCGTTTCAGTCGCTATGAAGCCCCGAACAATGAAACATGTCGGGACACGCTCAGAATGTGAGGGCCAATGTGACGCAGGACTTCCGAGCACTTTTGAAGCGCTTCACGGCAGCATAACGGGAAAACATGTCGGAATAAAGGAAAGATGCCTTGAGAAATGGATCAGCCGGACCGGTGACGGTATGCAAGGCCCCGGAAAACGGAAAAGCCGGCAGGGCCGGCTTTTCCGAGGAGATGCGGAATGCGGGATCAGCCCCAGGTGGAAGACGGGATGCGCGCTCCGGTGGAGGTGATCAGCAGGCAGTCGTGGTCCGGCAGGGACTCCGTGAGGCGCAGGGCCTCGCGGGGGTGCATGAGGCTCAGGGCCGTGGCCAGGCCGTCTGCTTCCTTGACCGTCGGGGCCTTCACGCTGACGCTGCGCACGTACTGCGGCGAAGCTCCGCTCGACGGGTCGACCAGGTGATGCGATTTCCTCGACGGGTCGAAGAAGACCTCGTAGCCGCCGGACGTGGCCACGGCTCCGGCCTTCATGTCGATGACCGCAGGGTAGTCGCCTTGCTTGTCCGGATCCTCGATGGCCACGCGCCAGGGGCGGGCCAGGCCGTCGGACGCGCCGCCCACCCGGATGTCGCCGCCCGCGTCGATCAGGAAGTTGACCACGCCGGCCTTGGTCAGGGCTTCGGCCGCACTGTCGGCGATGTAGCCCTTGGCCACGCCGTCGAGGGTCGCGGACATGCCTGTGGCCTCAAAGCGCAGGTTCGTACCGCTGCTGCGCAGCCGCGAACCGTCCACCAGAGCCAGTGCTTCCTTCATGTCCTTGGCGTCAGGCTTGCCGTGGCTGCGTTCCAGCAGGTTGACCACGGGGGCGATGGTCGCGTCGAACCTCCCGGAGGAACGCCGGTGCAGATCGCCGCTGAAGGCGACGACGTCCAGAAGTTCCCGGGGAGCGCCGTTCAAACGCCCATCGCGGTTCAGGGCGGACAGGGCCGTGGACGAATCGAAACGGCTGAATATGCCGATCTGGCGCTCGATCTCGGCAAAGGCGCGGCCGATGGCCTCCTCGCCGAGCCCCTGCGACGGGGCGAGCACGGTCATGCTCACGAAGGTTCCCATGAGCATCCGCTGTTCGGACGTTTTGATCACCCCTGACGCGGAGAAGGCCGGAAGAACCCGGATGGCGGGAGCCAGTGCCGCGCCGGCCGCGAGAACGCCCAGGGTTTTCAGGAAAGCCCGGCGGTCGTGTATCTGAGTCGCATGCTTCATGTTCGTTGCTCCGATTCTGTGGCGTGGTTAGGCTTGCAGGTCCGCGACGTGGGACTCTTCGGGGTACCTGGCCGGCTCCGTCTCGGGGGCGGCTGAGATCATGTCGGGGTTCAGGCAGCGCAGGATGTCGCGCGGGCACTTCTCGACGCAGACCTCCTCGCAGGAGGGGCCGTACGCCAGACACGCCTTGTGGTCGATGTGGATGCGCTCGTCGACCATGGTGATGCACTGGGCCGGACACTTCTTGATGCACGCTCCGCAACTGATGCAGCCTGCCTCGCAGACGTCCTTCACGGCCTTGCCCTTGTCCTGGGACGAGCAGAAGACCATGACGCGGGAGCGCCTCGGGATGAGTTCCAGAATGGAGTTGGGACACGTGCGCACGCAGGTGCCGCAGCTGGTGCATTTCTCGGGAGAGATGTGGACCAGGTCGCCCTCGATCCACATGGCGTCGAAGGGGCAGGCGCGGACGCAGTCCCCGAAGCCGAGGCAGGAATACTTGCAGGCGTCGGGGCCGTCCTGGACCATCTTGGCCGCGGCGCAGCTCATGATCCCGAAGTACTCGAACTTCTTGGCCACCTTGCCCTCGACCTTCACGCAGCGCCGAAAGGCGACCATGGGGTCCGAGTCGCCGGCGGCCTTGCCGGTGAGTTCGGCCACGCGGGCTGCCACATCGGGGCCTCCTGCGCAGCATTTGTTCGGCGGCATGTCGGGGTCGTTGATGACCGCGGCCGCATACGCCTCACAGCCCGCAAAGCCGCAACCGCCGCAGTTGGCGCCGGGAAGCGCCTCCGTGACGACCTCGATGCGCGGATCCTCCTCGACATAAAGGACTTTGGACGCGATGGCCAAGACTCCGGCGGAAACAAAGCCCAGACTGAACAGGGTAACAACTGACGCTGTGATCATATTCTTCTCCGCTGTTAGGCAATCATGCCTTTGAATGCCATGAACGCCAAAGACATAAGCCCGGCCATGACCAATCCGATCGGAACGCCGCGCATGGAACGCGGGATTCGTGTGACCTCGAAGCGTTCCCGGATTCCGGCCATGAGGATGAGGGCCAGAAGAAAACCGGCTGCAGCGGCCACCGAGTACAGGAGAGACGTCACAAGGTCGTACTCCTTGCGCTGAACAAGAATGGCCACGCCGAGCACCGCGCAGTTCGTGGTGATGAGCGGCAGGAATATGCCCAGGGACTTGTAGAGCGGCGGAACCATTTTCTTCAGGAACATTTCAACGAACTGAACCAGGGCCGCGATGACCAGAATGAAGACGATGGTCTGCAGGTACCCGAGATGAAAGGGTATCAACACATGGGCCTGAATGAGATAGGTGAACAGGGTCGCCATGATGGTCACGAAAATGACCGCAGCGCCCATGCCGAAGGCCACGCCCTTCTCCTTCGAGCACCCGAGGTACGGACAGTTGCCGAGATACTGGGCCAGAACGATGTTGTTGACGAAAATGGCCGAGATGAAAAGCAGAAAGGTTTCCATGCAGTATCTCTCCCTTAGCCTTTAGCGGTTTCGAGCCGTTCCAGCTTCTTCTGGGCGGCAAGCTTGTCCATGGCCTTGCAGGCTCCGCAACCGGAACACCCGGCGTCGAAGTTCGGATCGAGTTCCACGCCCTTGCGCTTGGCCTGCCAGATATTCAGGTAGTTCATGCCCGCCAGGATCAAACCCAGGCACACGAATGCCCCGGGAGCCTGGACCATAAACGTGAAAGGCTCGTAACCCGAACCGAAGAGGGAAACTCCGAACAGCGTACCGGCGCCGAAGCTTTCGCGAATTGCGCCCAGGAAGGTCAGCGAAAAGGTAAAGCCTATGCCCATTCCAAGGCCGTCAGCCAGAGAGGGCATGGGGCCGTTCTTGGCGGCGAAGGCTTCGGCGCGGCCGAGGATGATGCAGTTGACGACGATCAGCGGGACGAAGATGCCCAGCTGCTCATACAGCGGATACGCGAAGGCCTGCATGAGCATCTCCACGGCCACGACCAGGGAAGCGGCGATGGCGATGAAGCAGGCGATGCGGACTTTCTTCGGGATGATGTTTCGCACCAGGGAAATGATCACGTTGGAGAGCGCGAGCACGAAGATGACAGCCGCGCCCATGCCGAGACCGTTATTCGCGGTGTTCGTGACCGCCAGGGTAGGACAAAGACCAAGCACCAGGCGGAACGGCGGAAGCTCCTTCCAGAGTCCCTTGGTGAATTCTTGCATCAAACTGGCCATGTGAAATGCTCCTTGCGAAAGAGTGACCGTCTTACTGCCACGTGGTTTTGATCGTGTCCTTGAGGGCCGTGTACCAACCGGCGGCCTGCTTGACCGCGTCGGCGGAGCCGATGGACGAGAGGGTCGCACCCGAAATCGCGTCGATGTCGCCGCCGTCCTTCTTCAGAACGGCCTTGGCCGGATCCTTGCCCTTGAACTGCTTCGTGAAGGCAGGATCCTGGATGCGCGATCCCAGACCCGGGGTCTCCTTGTGCGTGGTCACGCTGATGCCGAGCAGATTGTCCTTGTCGACATTGAAGCCCACCAGCACGTTCACGTCGCCGCCGTAGCCCTTGCCGGAGGCTTCCATGGCCACGGCCTGCAGCTTGCCGTCCTTCATGGCCGGAAAGACGATGATCGTTTCGCCCTCGCTGCCGGGCTTCGGGAGCGTCTTGCGGTCCGCGATGGGATCGTTGGTGCTGTCCAGGAAGAGCTGCTTCAGGGCCGGACCCTGAACGTTCATGAGCACCTGCTCCTCGATGATGGGGTTGGTCCAGACCTTGAGCCCGGACAAGACAAAACCCGAAAGGCCGGTGATGGCGGAAAGCACAACCACCATGCGTATAATTTCCATCATACCGTGCTACCTCCCGCCGAAGGGCTTGGGTTGGATGAGGTCGAAGAGCGGCGTGCAGAGGTTGGCCAGCAGCACAGCGAAGCACGCGCCGTCAGGGTAGATGCCGTAGGTGCGGATAATGATGACCATGGCACCGCCGAAGAACCCGAAAAGCAGCATGGGCAGACGCCACGCAGGGGAGGAAGAGGGATAGGGCATGAGGAAGAAGGCCGCCAGGAGCGTACTGCCCGACAGGAGATGAAAGACCGGTGACGCGTAGGCCTGCGGGTCGATCAGATTGTAGACGAGCCCGGTGACCAGCACGCCGGCCAGGAAAGACACGGGGATGAACCACCGCACGATCCCCCTGGCCATGAGGTAGAGGCCCGCCACGAGGACCAGCCCTGCCTGGGAAGCGCCGAGGTCGCCGAGGTACTCTCCGAGGAGCAGGCTGACCGGGGTCACGTCCGCGATGGCGTCGAGGCCGAAGTACTTGAGCTCACTCAGGGGCTCGATGAGGTCCCAGTTGAGCAGCATGCCGTTCAGGTCCATGAAGTCCGGCCAGGAGATGGCCAGAATGCCCCAGCCCACCGCCGGTGCGCAAAGGGGACTGCCGCCGTACCCGCCGAAGACCATGCGGCCCAGTATGACCATGGCGGCGCTGCCTACGACCACCATCCAGGCGGGCGCCGTGGCGGGCAGCAGAAAGGCGAAGAGGAGGCCGTCCACCAGGGCGCTGAAATCATCGGCGGAAGGCTCCTGTCCCATGAGTTTCTGGACGAGTGCTTCCGTAATCACGGCCGTCAGCGCCGCCCAGGCCATGACGGATACGGCCGCGAAGCCGTATTTGTACCCGGCCATGACCGCCACCGGCAGCAGGGCCAGCAGCGTCTGGATCATGTTCGACTGAAGGGTTTTCCCGCAGTGCCAAAGCGGAGCCGAGGTCACGGTAAAGATGTTCTTGGTAATATCCTGGCTTGCCATGTGCTTTTATCCTTCCTTGTTCATGACTGGTCGAAACGATGCGGGAGGCATCAGTCCTGCAATCTGCATGTGGACACCATGTCGTCCTGGGCGGCCAGTTGCCCCTTGGCCAGCAGCAGGTACTGCATGACCGGACGCTGGGCAGGGCAGACGAAGGTGCACATGCCGCATTCCAGGCAGGCGCCCACATGTTGGGACCGCGCGTTCTCGAACATGTTGAACTCCGCGTAGCGGGAGAGCATGCCCGGCTGGATCCGGGCCGGGCAGACCAGGACGCATTCGCCGCAGTTGATGCAAGGGTTGGGCTGAACCGCCGGGTAGAGGTTCACCGGCACGAGGGTGATGGCGGTGCATTCCTCGGGAACCCCGACGCCCAGGTCGAAGATGGTCTCACCGCGCATGGGGCCGCCGAGCGCGATCTTCCATTCCGTACCATACGGCAGGCCGACAGCGTCGAGAACCTCCTGGACCCGCATGCCGGTGGGCACGCGGAAGACCTTGTCGCCGACGGTGACGACTGCTTCCGTCAGAGGGAGTTTGGTTTCGGCCACGCGCCCGAAGCGGTACAGGTCGGAAATGGAGATGATGTCGACATTGTCGGGCCGCTCCGCTCCGGTGGCCGCCAGCATGACCAGCGGGTCGATGGTCGCCGGGTAGGCGTCGCTGGCGGTGACCGTCGTGCAGCCGTGCAGGGACAGCTGCTTGCCGGCGGCGACCACGAGCTTCACCGTCCCGGGCTTGATGGCCCTTTCCAGCAGCTGCAGTCCGGCCTTGAGCGTGTCCTGGGCGTCCTTGATGAGCTGCTCGCTGACAAGCACGCCCGGCTCTGGGTTGAGGCCGTTGATGATCAGAGTGCGGGCCGCGTGCAGGCGATCCGTGCGGACGCCGAGTTCCATGAGCTTGCGGCAGAGGTCCTCGCCGGCGAGGGAATCGAGCTCGGCGCAGGGCTCGGGCCGGGCCGGAACCGGCGCCTCCTCCCCTTCCTTGGAGGCGGGGATGGGCCCGATGAGAATGGCGTCGGGCAGGATGTCCTCGACCATGCCGTCGATGCTGGCGTGCTCGAAGCCGACCCCGTAGGCGCTCTTGGTCGGGTTTTCGGCGATGACCTGGCCGCGCCCGACAATCTGCTTCTTCTTGACCACGGGCTTGAGCTTGCCCGGGATGGGGATGCGGACCGAGGTCGGCGTCGGGACGCCCTGGAGACTGTCCTTGATTTCCACCGAGGTGTTCAGGCGTGGTTTCGTCATGTTGGTCTTACCTCGTGTGACAGCGTTTGCAGGATTTTTCGCCGAAGGGTCCTTTCCCGGCCTCTTCGTGACATGCCATGCACTGATCGTGGAACGCATCCATGCGTGGCGGCAACGGGATGGCTTCCGACTCGTAATGACAGGAGTTGCACGAAGGCTGCGGGGTGCCGGTCTTGCCGGGTAGCAGTTCGTGGCACTCGCTGCATCCTTCCAGCTTCTTTTCGTACATGTCGGCGTGACAGCTTTCGCACTTGGTGTGCACGGCGTCGCGCAGGGCGAGGGTGTTGCCGTCGGCCTTGTCGCCGTGACACTGGTTGCATGCGCCGGGTTCGGCCTCGATGCTCGTGTCGTGGTGGCAATCGGTGCATGCGGTCGTGTACTGGTTCACGTGATCGTCGTGGCTCCACTGCAGCTTGCCCATCTCGGCATGGTGGCAGCGGGTACAGGTCTCGGCCGGCAGCTGCGTCTGGTGGTCCGAGGTGAACTTGGCGTCGAACTCGGCCGCATGGCAGGAACCGCAGGGCAGCGGCGTCAGGCTCGGAGTCTCGCTCTCATGATGGCATTTCGCGCAGTTTGCACCACTGCCCTCTACGTATTTCACGTGACGTGAGTGAGTGAAAACTACATCGCCGCCCTTATTGTCCAACCGAAGACGAACAGGCAGCTCTTCCGAAGGGGCTGGCGCGAACTGGCCACCCAGGGCCAGGATTGCCAACATACCACAGACAATGGTGATGGGTACGTAACGTTTTTTCAAGGCAGTGTCCTTGTGCTCCGGTTTGACGCAACTAAAGACCGGATGCTTCCCACAAGCATCCATCTCAGGCAAAATAAAAACAGCTGGACGATTATTACCTATTGAAAAATAGGCCTGTGTGTTGCCCTATTCAATTATCGATTTTTTGTAAACATAAATCTCGAAACATTCTGTAACTCAACCGTTTTAATCAGATTTTATCGGCCGCAGGCGTCATACGCGAATACCGCTCCCGGCTGTCGGGTTTGCCGTCCGGCCCGTCGGGGCGCCATCTCGCCGTTCCCGCAACACCTTGGACCCACGACGAAAAAAGGGTCCGGAAGACTGCACCCCCGGACCCTATCTCTCGCCACGTCCTCGACGGTCATTTTGTCCCGTTGAGGTCCTCGCCGATCTCCTGCAGCAGAGTGCGGATGACGGCGAGCCTTTCCCGCTGCCTGCCGTCAAGACGGCGGTCGAGATCTTCGGCCGCGTGGGCCATGGCCTTGACCTGGTTTTCCATGGCCATGGCCGACGTACGACGCGGCAGAGTCGCCAGTTCGGTGACCTTGCCGTCCAGGACGGCATGGCGCGCATCCAGTTCCAGCACCGCGCTGTTGAGCCGTTTCAGGTCCTCGATCTCGCGTCCGAGGCCCTCCACGTTGCGGTGCAGGGCGTAGAAAAAGACGAAGAGGAGCAGAATGGTCCCGACGGCCAGGCCGACGGCCACGCGGTCCTTCCCGAATGCTTCCCTGGTTTTCATGACTCCCTCCCGATACTGTCTCGTCTGCCGCACCCGCTAGCGCAAAAGCGCCCCCGGCTCAACCTCAGTTGATGAGGGCCTGCAGCGGCGCGGGAATGGACCCGCCGCGGCCGACGAACCCGCCCGAGACGGCGTTGCTGCGCACGGGCATGATCTCGGCCTCGCCCAGCAGGCCGCCGAAATGCACCTTGTCGCCGGCCTTCTTCCCGGGCACGGGGATGAGCCGGGCTGCCGTGGTCTTCTTGTTGATCATGCCGATGGCCANNCCATCTCGTCGGCGATGATGGCCGAAATGGTCTCGGCCGTGGTGTCGCCGGGCAGGGCGACCATGTCCAGGCCCACGGAGCAGACCGCGGTCATGGCCTCCAGCTTCTCCAGGCAGAGCTGTCCGCCGGCTGCCGCGGCAGCGATGTTCAGGTCCTCGCTGACGGGGATGAACGCGCCGCTCAGGCCGCCCACGCGGGAACTGGCGAAGGCGCCGCCCTTCTTGACCGCGTCG